>CAYUVK010000003.1:0-94967 GCA_964448105.1 uncultured Ignavibacteriaceae bacterium | reverse complement strand
TCAGAAGTTTTTACAGTTTAACATTTTATTGTGATTTGCATTACAGTAATTAAACTGTAATTCTTTTAGTTTTGCTGCCAATAAGTTTATAACCAATAATAATTATTAACGAATTTAATTTCATAAGTATGCTTTAGTAAAATTTTATTAAAAGTTAATTTCTTATGAATATATTACTTAAGGGGAATTTTATTATTGGCAAAAGGATTTGCTTGGTTAATTCAATATTCATATAGTTCATCGATATAAGCAGAAAATTATTGCTAACCACAATTATTCATAATTACATTTTACTAAAACAACAATTAAAAATTTTTATGAATCTTGTAATAATTAAAATGTTCAGTAAATAGAAATTGGAAAGGGAAAATAAATCTGGAAAATCTGTACAAAGAGTAATCCCGAAATCCAAGCTGCCTAAAGAAAAAAGTGCAACATGGTTTGAAAAAATTGATAAAATTTTTTCTTCTATTACTAAAGGGAATGAGGAATTAGAAAATAGTTTTATAGAAAATAAAGCTTATTTTCAGTTAGCTTTAAGAAATTCTAATATTTCTATTTTTCACCAGGATAATAATTTACGGTTTACCTGGATTTATAATCCTGGTGTATATACCTCAGCAAGCCTTATAATCGGCAAAACAGATTATGACATTCATTCTAAGCAAGACGCAGATTACTTAACAAATCTAAAGTATAAGGTAATAAAATCAGGTGAAAGACATAAAAGTTTAATAGAAATAAAGTATCATCATTTTTCAAAAATATTTGATTATAATATTGTACCCCTGCATAATAAAAAGGGAAACATAATTGGTATTGGTTGTTCCGCAACGGATATCACACCTTCAATTATTTCTGAGAGAGAGAAACTAAATACATTACAGGAAAGAACTGAAAAACGCATATCTGAATTAGAATCTTTTTATTATTCTGTTTCGCATGATCTTCGGGCACCGCTTCGTTGTATTAGCCGGTATTCGACCGAATTATTAAAATATTATGGTGAAATACTAGATGAAACAGGGATAAAATATTTGAATTCCATATACTGCAGTACATGCCAGATGGGCGATTTAATAAATAATCTTTTATCTTTTTCATTATTGGGATACAAGGGATTAAATAAGACATTCTTAAATATCGATATGATTATTGATGATATTATAGATGAACAGCAAAAATTTATAGCGAACGATCTGAATTTTATTCAAAAGAAAACTTTATTTCCTGCTCAAGGAGATATCGAGCTTATTAGATTAGTATTTTCAAACTTAATTTCAAATGCAATAAAATTTTCTAAACATAGAACTAATCCCGAAATCATTATCGGGAGTTATTTTATAAAAAACGAAGTAATATTCTTTATAAGAGACAATGGAGTAGGTTTTGAAATGAAGTATATTAACAAATTATTTAAAGTCTTTGAAAGGTTGCATAATTCTGAACAATACGAAGGAACAGGTGTAGGATTAGCAATTACTAAAAAGATAATAAATATGCATGGCGGAAAAATATGGGCTGAAAGTAATAGAAATGATGGGACAACCTTTTATGTCTCTTTACCAGCTAATAATTACTGAAAATTAATTTAGTTTTTACCACAATGGAATCAACGACGAACAATTTATTTCTTCATATAAGTTATAAAGTAATATGAAATCTCCGATAAAAATTATACTCCTTGAAGATTATGCTTTTGATGCAGAATTAGTTGAACTGGAACTCCGTGATGCAGGCCTGGAGTTTGAAATTAAAAGGGCGGATAAAAAAAATGAATTTAAAGAAATACTTGAAGATTATATTCCTCATATCATTTTGGCAGATTATAAATTACCCGGATGGAATGCATTAGACGCTTTAAAGTTTTTAAAAGAAAAGAATTGTGATATCCCTTTAATTTTAGTTACCGGAACCCAGACAGAACAAGTAGCTGTTGAAAGCATGAAACTTGGCGCTGTTGATTATATAATTAAGGACAGTCTTAAAAGATTACCGAATGCAATCATAAATGCTCTTAAGAATAAAGAATTTGAGAAAGCAAGATTTGAGGCTGAAGAAGCATTAAAAGCAGAATTCATTTTTAGAAAAACAATTGAAGACTCAATGCTTGCAGGTGTTACAATTTATGATACCGGTTTTACACAAACTTATGTTAATACAGCCTTTTGTAAAATGGTGGGATGGTCAAAAGAAGATTTGATTGGAAAGAAACCACCGTTTATTTATTGGACTAAAGAAAACAAGGAAAAAATGTTGGAGAATATATATTCATCTTCGCAAAAGAATAAAGCTACAATTCAATATGAAACAAAGTTTCAAAAGAAAAACGGAGAGCTTTTCGATGTACAAGTATTGTCCTCGGCAATGAAAGGCTGTGGTGGTAATATTACAGGCTGGGTTGAGGTTGTTCATGATATTGCAGAACAAAAACAGAAAGAAGAATTAATTAAAGCTTCGCTTAAAGAGAAAGAAGTATTATTAAAAGAAATTCATCACCGGGTAAAAAACAATATGCAGATAGTTTCAAGCCTGCTAAGTCTTCAAGCAGGTTATTTAAATGATGAGAAAATCCAGGAAGTATTCAATGAAAGTAGAAATCGTATAAAGGCATTGGCTTTAATACACGAGAATCTTTATAAATCAAAAGAATTAACACAAATAAATTTTACAAATTATATTAAAGATTTAATTAATAACTTATTCTTAACATACAATCTTAATTCGAATAAATTCAAGTTTATTCAGGAATTTGACGATATTTACTTCGATATGGATATTTCAATTAACCTTGGTATTATAATTAATGAGTTAGTATCCAATTCTATAAAACGCGCTTTCCAAGCAACAGAAAGTTCCAAAAACATAATAAGGATCGAATTAAAGGACAATGATGGAAAAATAAATCTAACTATTTCGGATAACTGGAGTGGAATTAAAAACAACGCAGACTTTATAAATTCCGAATCTCTAAGTTTACAATTGGTAAAAACTTTAGTAGATCAGCTTGAGGGGACTTTGAATGTTAATAACAACAACGGATCCGGAATATTAATTCAATTTAATTATGTTTTAGATTATAAACGTATTCAAAATGAGTATTCAATTTAATTTCTTATTACCAAAATTTAAGTTCATACCTTCATTTTTATCAAAAATATTTGTTCAAGATTGACAATTATTAAAAGTAATCTGCTAAAATGAATTTGTAGATATTGATTTTTTTATCTCACCATCCGGTGAATTTTTTTGAATAATCTCATTTGCTAATTGCAGGTATGCTATTGAACCTTTTGCTTTTACATTAAATAGAACTGCAGGTTTGCTAAAAAATTCAGACTCGGTAATAGCTATGTTCTTGGGAATAACTGTTTTAAGTATATAACTTCCATAATTTTCATTCAACTTTTCTTTTGTTAGTGTCCAGGCTTTTGTATTTGATTCATACATAGTCAGTAATATTCCCTCAACTTCCAGTTTAGGATTAAAACTGCTTTTAATAAATTCAATATATTTAAAAATTTTTTTTAATGCAGAAATTGAAAATTGTCCGGCTTTGATCGGAATCAATAACGAATTTGACGCTGCAAGAGCAATGGTTGTTATACCTTTTAAATAAGGCGGACAATCGATAATGATGTAATCATAAACCATAAGTTCGATTGAGGTTAGAATATTTCTAAATATATTTGTATTGCTTGTTAACCGGTTCAGCCTCTCCTCCCGTTCAAGATTAGAAAAGTCTGCAGGCACTATATCGAGATTATTTAATTCTGTTTGATGTATTACTTTTGAAATATGAGTCGTAAAGCTTAGTACATCAAAAATATCTCCTTTAAAATTATCGGGATCAAAACCTAAGTAAGTTGAGCAGGCACCGGAAGGATCAAAATCAATTAGTAAAGTTTTTTTTTCTGCCACTGCAAAGCTTGCAGCCAGATTAACTGCCGTAGCTGTTTTTCCTACACCACCTTTTGGAACGGCAACAGCAATTATTTTACCCATTAAAAATAACCTGATATTTATAGTTATTTAATTTACTCTAAATTTAATAATCATAAAAATTCAATTCAACTTAAATGTACTCTGTGTAATTAATCATATTTATGGCATTACATCAATATAAATGGTTTATTTTTTTAGAATATTAATGTATGTTGAATTTAATAATCTTTTCACTTCTCTTGTAAGTTTTAATAAATAGCTAATAAGTCTTTTATTTGAATGGTAAATGAAAAAAACAAAGGTAATACCCCAAAAGATATAACGGGTAATAATTCGCCTAAAAATACGAATTTATCCGGTAAAGAACGCGGGAGATATTTTTTAACTTCTTCAAAGGAAGAAGAGTTATTTAATGATTTAAAATTAAAACAAATTCAAATTGATGTTCAGAAACAAGAAATCCGACAACTAGAAAACCATCTGAAAAATTCAAAAGAGAAATATACTAGAATTTATGATTTTTCACCGAGTGGATATTTAACGCTGGACGATAATGGATTAATAATTGAAGCCAATTTAACAGCTTCTAGAATATTTGGAATTGAAAAAAGCTCTCTTATAAAAATGCCCTTCTATAATTTTTTAATTTTAAAAGAAACAAAACGGTTCACAGATTTTTTAAGAAACTGCAGGAAACATGATTGCCACCAGGTTGGTGATTTTTCAATTACTGCATTACCTGTGATAATTTATCCAGTACATACAGCACTGGACCAACCAATATAAATTTCAATTTGGAGTTTGAAAATATATCATTAGACCTGGGAACATCTATCAATCTCGGGTTAAATATAAATGAATTAATTTCCAATTCATTTAAATACGCTTTTGAAGGAAAAGATAATGGAGAAATCTCTGTATCATTAAAACTTAACGGTAACGGGAAAAAATTAGTGCTGAAAGTATCTGATAATGGAATTGGTTTACCCGAAGACTTTAATATAAATAAATTAAAATCTTTAGGGCTTGAATTGGTTATCTCCCTGGTGGAACAACTTAATAGTGAATTAGAAATCACAAATAACGGTAAAACCGAATTCCAGGTAATTATACCCATGGATGTTTAACAATAACATGTTTTGTCATAATATTTGAGTCCTTCCTCCCTTTTACTAAAGGGGAGTTCCAGTTGGATTCCACCACTTCTTAGCCAAGTGATTATATAGGTCTTTGATCCTTCATTTCTTTTTCAATTAAGCTTAAAGCTGGTAAACTAATTAATAATGAGATTATACGTATTTCTATAATGCTTGATGTTTCGGATAAGCAGTTCACATCCATTCATATCGGAGAATACTTTTCAAAATTCAACTACAGTTGTAATTACTAAAAAATGCTGCATTCGGTCAAACTTGCTTTTAGTTAATAATAAAAATATTTTCGATGCCTATTATTTTTATTAATTTAATTATATTTCAATAAGAATAATCGGTTTTATATTTAACTTTTTATTATAACCAAGCCGGCAACATTTTAATATATGGCTAAAGAAGATGATTATAAAAATATTACTGTAAACCGTAAAGCCAGGCATGAATATTCTATTTTACAGATTTTTGAAGCCGGGATCGTTTTACAGGGTACCGAAGTAAAATCTTTAAGACAGGGCAAAGCAAATCTTGTTGATAGTTATGCATCTTTAATGAATGGTGAAGTATGGTTAATCGGAGCGCATATTAGTGAATATACGCAGGGTAATATTAACAATCATATTCCTACGAGGGATAGAAAGCTTCTTCTGAATAAAAGTGAGATTAGAAGGTTAATCGGAAAAGTTAAAGAGAAAGGCCTTACTTTAATCCCCCTCAGGCTTTACTTTAAAAATGGAAAAGTTAAGGTTGAGCTTGCACTAGCTAAAGGGAAAAAAGTCTATGATAAAAGAGAATCGATTGCTAAAAGAGATCTCCAGAGAGAACAGGAGCGGAGAGTAAAATTTTAAATAAAAAATAAATACACTATTTTTAGTTATTCAAAAAACAAATATTATGGTTTTTATTGCTGATGCCTAAATTGAAATTTCCACCAATTAACGAACAAATTGATTTAATCAAAAGGGGAACCTTTGAAATAATACCCGAAGAAGATCTGGTAAAAAAATTAGAGAGATCAATCTCTGAAAGAAAACCTTTAAACGTAAAGCTTGGCTGCGATCCCAGCAGACCGGATTTACATATTGGACATTCTGTTGTATTAAGAAAACTTGCACAATTTCAGTCATTAGGACACCAGGCAATTTTAATAATTGGTGATTTTACCGGGATGATTGGCGATCCATCCGGGAGAAATGTCACACGTCCTGCCCTCTCACTAAAAGAAACAAGGGAGAACGGACAATCATACCTTGAGCAAGCATCGAAAATTTTAAATAAAGAAAAAACTAAAATAGTATATAATTCCGAATGGTTAGGCAAGATGACTTTTGAAGATGTAATTAAATTATCTTCAAAATACACTGTCGCAAGAATGATTGAAAGAGATGATTTTACCAAAAGGTTCAAAGCAGGTGAACCAATAAGCATACATGAATTTTTATACCCGCTTGCACAAGCTATGGACTCTGTTGCGATTAGAAGTGATGTCGAACTGGGCGGAACCGATCAGAAATTTAATTTACTCGTTGGAAGAGATATTCAAAGAGAGTATGGATTAGAACCACAGGTTATTATTACAACACCATTAATTGCAGGCACCGACGGTATTGAAAAAATGAGCAAGTCTTATAATAATTATATTGGAATATCCGAAAGCCCGCAAAATATTTTTGGTAAAACTCTATCAATTCCCGATAATTTAATTTATAATTATTTTGAACTCGCAACAGACATTCCAAATAATGAACTAAAAAAAATAAAAATTCAGCTTGAAGATTCTTCTGTAAATCCCCGGGACCTAAAAAGACAATTAGCTAAAAAACTTGTAGAAATGTATCATGATAAAAATTCTGCGGAGGAAGCAGAAAAAGAATTCGATAAGATCTTTATTAAAAAAGAAATACCTGATGATATACCTGTATTTAAATTTGAAAATAATACAACAGAGATTAATATTTTAGATCTAATTACTAAAGTAAACTTTGCCGGTTCAAAAGGTGAAGCAAGAAGACTCGTTTCACAGGGAGGAGTTTCAATTGACGGTGAAAAAATAACCAATATTTCTACTGATATAAAAATAACCGGCAGTCAAATACTTAAAGTAGGAAAAAGGAAATTCATTAAATTATTAAATTAGAAAAATAAGAAAGGAGATGAAAATTTGTATGTTCCTTCAAGAATATTTTTTACCAAAGGGGTAGGCAGACATAAAGAATATTTAAGTTCTTTCGAACTTGCATTAAGAAATGCAGGCATAGAAATCTGTAATTTGGTTTCCGTCAGCAGTATTTTTCCTGCTAACTGCAAAAGGATTACCAAAGAAGAAGGTCTTAAAGAATTACTTGCAGGACAAATTACCTTTACGGTTCTTGCCCGCAATTCTACAAATGAACCGAACCGTTTAATAGCAGCTTCAATAGGGGTTGCTCTCCCGGCTGATAGCTCACAATATGGTTATCTTTCGGAACATCATCCTTTTGGACAAACCGAAAAAGTTGCCGGTGAGTATGCCGAAGATTTGGCTGCAACAATGCTTGCTACAACCCTTGGTGTAGATTTTAATCCCGATACGGACTGGAGCGAAAGAGAAAACATTTATAAAATGTCGGGCAAAATTGTTCGCTCGTTTAATATAACACAATCTGCAGAAGGTGATAAAAACGGTTTGTGGACTACTGTAATTGCAGCGGGTATTTTACTTCCTTAAAAAATGCTGGACTAATTTTGTATAATGAATTCACATTTTGGATCATATTTGCAGTTATTGCACTACTAATTATAGTAATCGATTTATATGCTACAGAACATAGAACCGGAAAAATTGGTTTAAAACGAAGTATAATTTGGAGCGGTGTTTGGATAACCATCGCTCTTCTTTTTTGTGCAGGTATTTATTTCTTCCTGGAAAAAGGACACCATAAGGGATTAGAATTTTTAACCGGATATTTAATAGAATATTCCTTATCAGTTGATAATCTTTTTGTTTTTTTAATGATTTTCAAAGTGATGGGGATATCCCAGCAAAACCAACCTCATATTCTAAAATGGGGGATATTAAGTGCTATCGTTTTTAGAATCATTTTTATTCTTATAGGTGTTGGTCTTATAAACCTCTTCCATTTTGTCATTTATATTTTCGGATTAATTTTATTTTATGGTGCTTATAAAATGGCATTCGGTAAAGATGAAGAAATAAATCTAGAAAAACATCCGGTAATAAGATTGATAAGAAGATACTTTAATATTTTACCAAATTATGAGGGAAAAAAATTCTTCATTAAACAAAATGGAATTATTTATGCAACTCCTATCTTTTTAACTCTGCTGCTCATAGAATCTTCTGATATAATTTTTGCTGTTGATTCAATCCCCGCTATTATAGCCATAACTAGAGATACTTTTGTAATTATTACTTCCAACATTTTTGCAATATTAGGTTTAAGAGCTTTGTATTTTACTTTATCCGGACTGGTTGATCTTTTTGCGTATTTAAAATACAGTGTAGCTTTAATTTTATTTTATGTCGGAGTTAAAATGTTCACCAGCGAAATATTCCATATCCCCACAGGGACTTCTCTCGGCATTATAGGATTCTTATTGTTAGGTTCAATTTTATTATCTTTAATTAAAAGGAAAAAGAATGCCGGGCAATAATCCCATAGAAATGAAAAACAACCGCAACGGTTAAACCAACCAGCATAGGTTCAATCTCATTTAATAAACTACCTAACATTAAATTTTCTCTTATAAAGAACCATAGAATACTTCCAATTGATGCAAAGATCATTTCCAAAATTATAATTTTATTTGGAATCCTTAGTTTTGGATAATAAGAGCTAATAACAGGTAATATTATTCCCGGGATACAAAATGAACCAATGGTATACCAGATTTCAATAACCGATGGAATAAAGTAAGCAATAGCAATTGATAAAATCCCCGATATAATTAAACCATAAATAGTGTAGGTTTTTAATTTTCTTTCTTTTCCATTCCGGCTGAATCGGAAAATAAAATCTCTTCCAATAGTAGTTCCGCTTAAAAACAAAAAGCTATTTAAAGTCGACATTATTGTAGCAAATAAAGCGGCATAAAATATTCCCTTTAATCCGGGTCCCAAAACTTTTTCTGCTAGCAGAGGATATGATTGAACTGGTTGGGTTATATTCGGCAAGACAGCTCTTGAATATAATCCTGTGCTTGTAGTTAAAAAATCAAAAAAAGCCCAGAAAATAATTGAAATAAGAATCCCTTTTACTGCTACATTCCCGGATTTTGCAGCATAACACCTTTGATGAAAGCCGGGATCGGCAAAGGTCCATAATGCAATTAAAAACCAGACAATAATAAATGTGGGTGATGCTCCACCTGTTATTTTAAGATGAGATGCCGGCAAATTGGAAGAAAGGAATTCCATCCCGCCGTATTTTGAAAATGCAAAAATTAATATAAGAATGAAACCGCCAAACATTACAAAAAACTGGAATGAATCGGTAAAAACATTTGCTTTAAATCCTCCTTGAAGTAAGTATATTATTGAAAGGATTAAACCTAAAATTAAACTGATCAATATCCCTGTCTTAAAAATAAGCGAGATCAAGTTTGCAGTCATCAATAAATAAGGAGCCGGAGATACAAGGATAAAAACAAATATTGCTGAAATTAAACCTGCTTTTTTTCCGTAAACTTCAGTTAGCTTATCCGGGATAGTGAATAAAGAGGCACCTCTAATTTTTTTTGCTAGGAAGAGAGCAAATAGAAAAGCAAAGATATAATAAGGTAACCCCTGTGTAAACCAGCTTACTATCCCATAACGATAAGTAAACTCTCCTACTCCTAAAATTCCGCCATACCAGGTGGAGACATTTGTTAATATAAAAAGAAACAGCCCTACCCTTCTGCCGGATAACAAATAATCATCTGCTTCTGTTCCTAATTTTCTTCCCGAGATAAATCCTATTGTGATAACAGATAAAAAGAAAATAATTATTACTAAAAGGTCGGAGGTGCTAAAGGAGATCATATTTTTTTATCGTTTGATAATCTCTAATTATAAATATGATCCCGCCTTTAACCTGTATATGTAAAGGATTTGATAATGCTACATTGCTTGTACTTTCTTTTTTACCAAAAGGAAGAGTAACATTTTTTAATGGATATTTTAATTCAAAGGATTTTATTTTTGTTTTGTTATCTAAACCGTACAATGAGATTGTTTCATTAGGATGAGTTTTTAGTTCTATATTCCCGGTATATGGAGTTAATATTGAATTTTCGGCAATTATTCCAAGTTTAATTCTATTAAAAAACTTAAGCACAATTCCAAGATTACAAAAGGTATGATCGAGCCTGTTCCCGGTTACACCTAAAAGGATAGCTTCGTTAAATTTCTTTCTTATAGCAAACTTCAAACATTTTTCAACGTCAGTATCATTTTGTCTTTTTATTTGAATTATTTTGGAGCTGGATTTAAATTTATTTAAAGTCGGTTCGCTAATTGAATCGAAATCTCCAATTATAAAATCCGGAATAATTTTTAATCTCCCGGCGCTGTTTGTTCCGCCGTCTGCACAAAGTAAAGTTAAATAATTTTTTTTCTTTAAATATTCAATTACAGATTTATGAGGCGGTTTTCCATTTGCCAGTATTATACATTTTTTCATATTAGTCTTAATCTAAACCTTTAAATACAATAGAACACGGATTTAACGGATTAGACGGATCATAACGGATCATTTCCAAATTAAAAAAAATTTATTCAATCAGTTCCAATCCATCGCACCTTTTCAATTAGTTTTCTATTTATTTTTTAGCAAGAAATATTATGCAAAAAATTAAAACGGTATTATAATCCAATTTGGAAACCTGCTAAGAAATTTCTTTCTGCAGCAGGAAAAAACTCGGCACCAATAGCATTTGCAGAATATAAATTATTAAAAATATTTATTACTTGTAAAAAAATTTTACTTGAATTTAATGCACTTAATGCATTAACCGAATAACTAATATAAAAATCAGTAGTAAAATATGCATCATTAACATTATCATTGTAACTTATAAATCCAGGGAACATGTTCAAATACTCAGTGAGTTTATTATCATAATAATCGGAATAAAATTTACCCACATACTTTCCATTTAATTGAATGAATAAAGGATCTTTTTTATAGCTCAAACCAAAATTAAATAAAAAATCCGGGAATCCACCGATTCTATTACCGCTCAAATCGAGGGAATTATTCTGATCGATAAAATAAGTACCTTTATTTACATAATTCTTGCTGAAAGTAAAATTTGAAAGTAGTGATAAATTTAAAGGAAGTTTTATATTACTTGATAATTCTACCCCTTGGTGTATTGTACTATTCATGTTCCCGGTTATCGGTTGTCCAAAAATATCTAACTTACCGTTATTAACAATTTCATTATCAAACAACATGTAATACAAATTTAAAGAAATATTAAAATTCTTATTGATAATTGAATATCCAAATTCAAAATCATTCATCGTTTCTGGTTTGACATATGGTTCATCATAATTATAAGAACCATTTGCATTTTGTACAAACTGTGGTCTGGAACCCCATATAGATTCTTCCCCTGAATAATATGTACCTAGTCTCGGTTCTCTTGTAACTCTTGCAAATGAAATATAAATATTTTGTTCAGAATTAAATTTATAATTGACACCTATTCTTGGATTAAAATATAATCCAACAATAGAAAAATTATTGTTATAAAAATGTTCGTTGTAAAACCTATATTTATGGTATGCCAGTTGGATTTCGCCTAAAAAGTTCCAATGTTCATTTAAAGTGTAAGTTTCATGAACAAAACCATTTACAATATCCTTAGCACCATTAAAATAATAAACACGAAAATCCTGGGATAAACCTTGCGGAAGATTTGATCCGTAAGCTATACTACCCCAGTGAATTGATCTATGAATTCTAAATTCACCGCCGATTATCAGCTCTCCGTTTTTATGTTTATAGCTTAACCTAGGAATCCAGCCATATTGATTATTTTCAACTTCCGCTTTTATTAATAAATTAGACGGGTTTTGATCGGGATGAAAACCGTATTGAGAAGTTAGATGTAATGAAGATGTATCTAAACCGGTGCCGTCATAATCAAAAAAACCGTTCCCGGTTACTAAAAATAGAGCAGAGTTGAGAGTAATCGCGTCATTTATTTTTAATTCGTTTAATAATTCGTAATGCGGCTGAGAAAAATTTTCTATTTCATCAGGTCTTCTAGCGATAGTATAAGAAAAAGAATCCACCTGTGCATTAGTTTCCCAGTAAGAATAATTTAATTTTCTCAATTCTTTATTTTTTATCGTAAATTTTGGCAGACCTGTATAAGCGAGGCCATCTGCAATTGGTCCTCCATAAAAATTTATTTGTGTAGTTAAATTTTTATCATACCTTACTGTGGAGAGATAATAAGAATTAAAATTTACCCATGAAAGGTCTCTATAACCGCTGCTTAATATCTTGGATAATTTTGCATAAATTGAATACTTATTATTTATCAATCCGCTTGAAACAGAAGCTGAATATTTTCTCACATTATAACATCCTAAAGAGGCAGATAAATTCACCATTGGAGAATTTGAAAAAGCAGAAGTAATAATATTTATTGAACCGCCAATAGCCGGGTAACCAAAAACTCCGGAGCCTGCTCCTCTTTGCACCTGTATTAAATCAGTACTTGCCAGTAAATCCGGAAAATCCAGCCAATAGACATTATGATCTTCCGGATCATTTTGCGGAATTCCATTTATCGAGACAGAAATTCTTCTCTGATCAAAACCTCTTATGCTTAAATAATTATAACCAATACCGCTACCGCCTTCAGAATAAAAAGTAGTGGAAGGCAAAGAGCTTAAAAATTCCGGCACGTCCTGAACTGTATATTTCTCTTCAATATCTTTTCTCTTGATTTTACTAAATGCTAAAGGAGTGATTCCTTCCCTTCCAAGACTGCCTTCAACTAAAACTGTTTGCGCCGGAATGATTTTCGGTTCCAGTTTAATAATTAATTGACCTGGGATTGGAATATCTGAAATTACTGTTGTTTTTGTATTATAGCCAATATAACTTACAACTAAATGAGCATCAATTGTGAAATGATCTTTTAAAGTAAAATTACCCAGGCTGTCAGCAGCAATTCCTATGCTGGGATTTTCTTCAATGTAGATATTTGCACCGGGTAATGGATTACCCGTGTCATTATCCAGCACTTTTCCCTTAATTTCAAAACTTTGTGCAAAAACAAAGACATTGCAAAATAAAAAAAGAATAATTAATGGTTTCATTTTTTTGATTCCTTTCAAAAAAAATAGCCGTTTTTAATCCGAAAAATCTTCTCGGAGAAACGGCTAAAATTTTAATTATTCTTTTAACCCGTTTCCCTACGCTGGCATTACCCAGATCAGGTTTTAGGGTTTGTTCTCAGTTATCCCGGTAAACCGGGATAACACCCCTAACGGCTATCAATATTTTTTATGAACGTATTTAAATATTAATTTTTTTTTACCTTTGTTAATTTAATAAAAATAACAAAAAATAAAATTATTTTATTTTCAGTTTTTGACCTACAACAATTTTATTGCTTCTAATATGATTGATGTATTTCAATCTCTGAACCGAAGTATCATATTTTTGTGCTATGCTGTATAAAGATTCTCCGCTTTCTACTGTATGCAGATATGTGGAACTGCTGCTGACATTTTCAGGAAGATCATTTACATCAGCATCAGAATAAATTTTCAATGTTTTGCCGGCAAAAATAATATTGCCATTTAAATCATTCCATCTTCTAATATCAGAAGTATGTACTTTATATAATTCTGCAATTTCCCCGATCGTATCACCTTTTTTCACTCTGTAATAATTAACATTTGCCGAAGTCTTAACGGTATTATCACCTAAAGAAGATGTATGCTCATTAGAAAATATTGTTAGGGTTCTCCCAGCAATCAATTGATTGCTTCTCAAATGGTTCCATCTTCTTATTTGTGTCATTGAAACAGAAAACCTTTCTGCCAATTCACTTAAGGTTTCCCCTCTTCTGATTCTGTATCTGAATTTTTGAGTTTCATCGTAATTATTATCACTTGAGGCATACGAAGAAGATGTTTTAGTTGTATATATTTTTAACCTTCTGCCTGCATAAATTCTATTACTTCTTAAGTTGTTCCAATCTTTAATGGAATTAATATCGGCTCTATATTTTGTTGCAATAGAATTAAGATTTTCTCCTCTTCGAATTCGGTGATATACCCAGTGATTACTTGTAACCGGAGAGTTGTCTTTGGTAATTGATTTTTCAACAGGGGTTTGGTTATCAAGACTGGCATAAAATTCTTTTTTATCTTCAGGGACATAGATGGTTAAGGTTTGTCCAACATTTATTGTTTCAGTATACGGAATATTGTTCCAGTTTCTAATATCACTTACTCGTGTATTAAATAAATCGGCTATTCCTAATAAGCTATCTTTTTTCTTTACACGGTAATTAACAGGCACTTTATTATTAGGAACAACAACATCGTTTGATGAATTATCTGCTGTTTCTATTACTTCACTTGTATCATTGAAAGGTTCTGTTTCTTCATCATTAACGACAAGTGCCTCATCACTATCATCTGCAACCGATGAAGAATCCATATCCTTATTTAAAGCGAGATATGGAGACACATATTCACCCGATGAATTATCATCTTCTGCGGATTCAACATTGGTATTATATGCAAAATCTTTTGTAGCTAAATTTTTAACAGGTATTTTAAGCGTTACACCTACATAAATTTTACTTCTTATCGAAATATTATTAACATCTGCTAAATCATATTTTGAAACTCCATACCTATATGCAATCCCGGAAAGAGTTTCACCTCTCCGGACGGTGTGAACAAGATAATATCGTTTTGCTGATTCGGGAATATTAACAAGACTGGCAGCTAACTGTTTTGACATTCCAACAGGTATTTTTAACGGATAACCACCTGGAAATGATGGAGGTGTGCTTAATTGAGTTAATTCAGGATTCATATCTTGAAGTGTTCCAAGATCTGTTCCAATAGAACTGGCTAAATAATTCAACGAAACAGCTTCATTAACATTATAGGTTTCATATTTAGCGGATTTCTCATAATTAATATCTGTAAAACCGTATTTTTCCGGGTTCATCCCTATCAGACAAACAGCAATAAACTGCGGAACATAACTTCTAGTTTCTCTCGGAAGATATCGGCTTATCGACCAAAAGTCATCGGAACCTGCCCTTCTCATAGCCCTGGTAATTCTACCTTCACCGGCATTATAAGAAGCTAAAGTAAGATACCAATCCCCAAGATCTGCATATAAATCTCTTAGATGTTTTGCTGCAGCATGTGTTGCTTTTTCAGGATCTCTTCTTTCATCATAATAAAAATCAGACTGTAAACCATACAGTCTTCCTGTTGATTTAACAAACTGCCATAATCCTACGGCACTAGCCCATGAACGTGCAGTCGGATTCAAAGCACTTTCAACCATGCTTAAATAGACCAATTGCTGCGGGATTCCTTCATCTGCAAAGATCTTTTTCATCATAGGAAAGTATTTGCCGGATCTTGCAAGCCATACCTGCATATGGGCTCTTCCTTTACTTGTAAAATAATCTAACCATCTTTCAACAACTGGATTAATTTCAAGGGGAACGTCAGCAGGGATAACAACAGATTTGTTTTTTTTGTCTTTTTCCCAATTAATTTGAATTTCGGGAAGATTCTTTCCCATCCATTCTTCTAACGCGGCAAATGAAACTTCAACCGGAACCTCAGGTAGTCCATCAACAAATTTTCTATAATCGTCAATAATTGATTTTTCTAGTTCAACGTAAGCTTCATTATTTTCTATTCCCGGATAATAGCTGAGGTTATTTATAATACGTAATGCGGATTCGTATTTTTGAACAGTTTCAGAAGTAGGGCCTTTTTCCTGGCTGCCAAGAGCAGAAACGTAATACTGTCTCGCTTGTTCAAGCAATTCAGATACAATTCCTCCACTTTGAACTTTTACACTGTTTTTATCGAATCTATCATTCCTGGTAATTTCTTTATTGGCCCCGCATGAATAAAAAAGCAAAGCAAATAAAGAAATTATCACAATTAGTAATTGTCTTTTTCCCATCAAGTCTCCATATTTTTATGATTTAATATATTGAATATACTAGTTGATTTACGATTTATCAAGTAAAAAATAAACTGATTTATGTAATTACTTTTAATACAAGTACTTAACTAAAATTTTTCTTATAAAGGAATATTCCCGTGTTTTTTAGGCGGATTTTTATCTACTTTCGTTTTTAATAATCTAAACGCATTAATTAATTTTATTTTTGTATCCTTTGGATTAATAACATCATCTAGATAGCCTCTTTCCGCAGCAATATAAGGATTTGCAAATTTATCGATATATTCTTTAAGCTTTTTCTCTAATTCAGCTTCGGGATCTGCAGCTTTTGATATTTCCTTTTTAAATATAATTTCAACAGCACCTTTTGGCCCCATTACTGCAATTTCAGCAGAAGGCCAGGCAAAATTAAAATCTCCTCTAATATGTTTCGAATTCATGACATCATATGCACCACCATATGCTTTTCTTGTAATTACAGTTACTTTAGGAACAGTAGCTTCACAAAAAGCATATAGTAACTTTGCTCCGTGTCTTATTATTCCATTCCACTCTTGTTCGGTTCCAGGTAAAAAACCCGGAACATCTACTAGAACTAAAAGAGGAATATTAAAAGCATCACAAAACCTTACAAATCTTGCACCTTTAACAGAGGCATTTATATCTAAAACTCCGGCTAAAACTTCAGGCTGATTTGCTACTATTCCAACAGATATTCCGCCAATTCTTCCAAATCCTACAATAATATTATCTGCATATTCTTTCTGAACTTCAAAAAATTCATTTTCATCAACTAGAAGATTTATTATCTCCTTCATATTATATGGTTTATTTGGATTTTCAGGTATAATTGAATTCAGTTTTTCTTCAGGCTGCAAAGTTTCGTGATCAAATTCTTTATCACCTAAAGAATCTCGATAATTCAAAGGCAGAAAACTCAATAGCTTTTTTACTCCCAGCAATGATTCAATTTCATTATCACTAATAAAATGTGTGACTCCGCTTTTTACTGCATGAGTTTCGGCACCGCCAAGATCTTCAAAACTTACATCTTCGTGCGTAACAGTTTTAACTACATTTGGACCCGTAACAAACATATAGCTTGTATTTCTCACCATAAAAACAAAATCAGTAATTGCCGGAGAATAAACTGCTCCTCCTGCACATGGCCCTAATACTACAGATATTTGAGGAACAACACCGGAGGCCAATGTATTAAGAAGGAATATATCTGCATAACCGCCTAAGCTAACTACGCCTTCTTGAATTCTTGCTCCGCCTGAATCATTTAAACCAATAATTGGAACTCCAACTTTAAGGGCTAAATTCATTATCTTAACAATTTTTTCTGCATGCGCTTCGGATAAGGAACCTCCAAAAACCGTAAAATCTTGGCTATACAAAGCAACCGGTCTCCCATCGATTTTTGCAAAACCGGTTATTACTCCATCCCCGGGATAGTGTTGTTTATCCAAACCAAAATCTGTTACTCTATGCTGAACAAAAATATCAAGTTCTTCAAAGCTTCCTTCATCAATAAGTAATTCAATTCTTTCCCTGGCAGTTAACTTCCCTTTTTTGTGCTGTTTATCAATTTTTTCTTTACCACCGCCTAACTTTGCTTCTTCTTTTTTAGTTAATAATTCGTCAATTTTATTCTGCATATAATCCTTCCAAGTTTATGAATTAACTTGCAAAAATAAATAAATTCTCAGCTTTGGGAAGTTTTTTCGGCATAATTTACGCACTTACTTAAATAGTCCATTAATTGATGGAAATTTTATGATTTTTAATTGAGTTTTCTTCAAAATATCAATGAACAAACTTATTTAACTATATTTATTCAGTTAAATAGTAAATTTTTAAAGAAAGCTCAATTATTATACCAATGAAAATCTAATTTCAACTAAATAATAAAACTTATTTCTTCTGCTAAATCTTTTGATTTCAACAAGGATTCAATTTCATCTTTTATTGATGAGAAATCCTCTTTCCCTCTAACCTTCAAATTTTTACCCGGTTCTTTATTCAGCTTCAATTCATGAAAAATTAATCCGGGATTTTTTTTCATAAGAAAGATTGAATCGGATAACTTTATTGCTTCCGAAATATTTGTTGTCCCTAGAACAAAAGTAATCTTTAATGTATTAGCTACAAGATTAATTATGTCGTAAATTTCTTTTTTTGTTTCCGTATCCAAGTTTCTTATTGAATCATCAATTAAAATAAATTTCGGGTTAACCACTAAAGCACGGGCAAGAGAAATTCTAAAGCGAAATCCTTTACTCGCATCATTCGGGAAATGATTTTCATATCCGGTTAAGCCTAACAAAGATATAATATTATCTATGTTCTTTTCAATGTTATTATTCAAACCGGTTTCTACTGCAAAAATTAAATTATGTTTTACACTCAACCATGGGAAGGATGAAGGCTTCTCCGGGAGGTAAACAATCTTTTGCATAGATAGTTTATAATTTACATTATTAAATAAAACTTCTCCCGCGGAAGGATTTTCAAGACCGGCAATTATTCTTAATAAAGTAGATTTACCAGCGCCAAAAGGAGCAAGTATTGATATAACTTGTCCATACTGAGAATTATGTTCTACTGATAAATTAATATTTTCTAAAACATGATTTTTTGCACCGGCAGGCATCTCAAAATATTTCGAAACATTTTTTACTTGAAGAATATCGATTTCAGTGCTCAATACCGCTCCAAAAGAAAAATTTATTCTTAGATAACTTAATTATTAATGAACCTAAAAAAATAATTATCCCGGTTAACAAAATCATAGCAATCAAAGCCGATAAGTCTTTAAACTCAAGTGCACTTCTAAAAATATAACCGAATCCTTTTCCATTATTGGCAAATTCAAAAATTATCAACATAGCCCAAAAGTATATATGAGAGTTATAAATATGATTCATTAAATCTGGTTGAAAAGATTTCCAGATCACTTTATTTGCAATTATTGAATTGCTTGCACCTAATGATAATGCTGAATCTATATATTCTTGTTTTACTCTCAAAGCTAAATCCATATGTTTTAGAAAAAGAGTGTTAAAAATAACAATGAAAATGAAAAGATATTTTACATATTCTGAATGCGGGAACCAATAGACTAATAAAAATCCCAAAACAATTCCGGGAACATATTTCGAAAACCATTCAATAGAAAATATAAAATTCCGGAATCCTTTTTTTTCATTTATAAGGCTTTTATTTAAAATTCTTAAAAAATAATAAGCAGCAATAATTGAGACATAAATTGAAGCAACCGAAGAAATAAAATTCCTAAAAAGATGATAGTCTATCCATAATGCTGAAAAAGAATCCAGTACAATCGAAGGTTTGGGAAGAAAATTGTTTGAAGGTAAAATAAATTCAAATAAAACGATCCAGATTACAAAATAGCTTAATAGAAAGTAAGCGATCTTTTTGCCGTAAGTATTTTTTGAAATCATCAATAGTTTCTCTTACATTCTTTGTTTAAAAATAAAACTTATAATTGATAAAAGGTAGTGGTATTCATTTTAAATAAAATAATATTTTAAAATAATGTAATGGAGGTGTAAGAAGTTTTGGGAAAATGGATGTTTGAGAATGAGAGATTAAATTGATGGGATTTCAGGATTAATTATCTAATTGCATTAAAAAAGGGTTTTCACTTTTTTCTACACCAATTTTACTATTTTCTCCATGACCCGGATAAATTATAACTTCATCAGGCAGAATTAAAAGTTTATTTTTAATTGAATTTATTAAGATGGAGTGATCCCCGCCCCATAAATCTGTTCTGCCAATACTTTTTTGAAATAACACATCGCCGGTGATACAGAATTTTTCATTCTCAAAATAAAGACAATGCTCACCCGGAGAATGTCCCGGTGTTGATAATATTTTTACAGTGGAATTTCCTAAATTGATTTTAGAATTCTCAGTTAAATAATCATCCGGCAAAGGAGGTGTTTCTATTTCTAGTCCAAATGCAGCAGCCTGTTTATCTGCATTTTCCAATAATGGAAGATCATCTTTGGGAAATATATATAGCGGTAAATATTTGTCTTTGACGAATTTACATCCCAGGATATGATCAATATGGCAATGAGTTACAATTAAATATTTTACTACAATATTTCTATTGGCAATAAAATCTTCAAGTTCTTTTTCTTCTTCTGAATCGAGACACCCGGGATCAACAACCATCCCTTCATGCGTCTTTTCATCCCAAACGACATAAGTATTTTCCGAAAATGGATTAAAGACAAATTTTTTGACAACTATCATTATTTATTGTTTTTTGGTTCTATTGTGATATTGTTTTATTGCTAAAAGAAGAAATGCTTCTCCAACAATATAACAATTTAGCAATTTAACAGTTGGATTTTAACTTTTAAAATTTTTGATAATTCTCTTAGTTAATTTTGAAGTATAACTCTTAAAATTATCTTTCGTTTCTTCGATTGAATCGCCGCCGAATTTTAACAAGAAATATTTTGCAATTGACCAGGCAAGCATAGATTCGGCTATAACTGCACACGCAGGTACTGCTACAAAATCACTCCGTTCTCGCCTTGCATCAACAATTTTCATGGTTTTGAGATCTACACTTTCAATAGGGCTCATTAAAGTAGCTATCGGCTTCATAGCGCCGCGTACAATAATCGGTAATCCTGTAGAAATTCCTCCTTCAATTCCACCTGCACGATTTGTTTTACGGGAAAAATTATTTTTTGTTTTTATTATTTCATCATGAGATTCGGAACCAAACTTTTCCGCCGAATCGAACCCTGAACCGATTGCAACGGCTTTTACAGCATTTATAGACATAATTGACTGGGCAATTTCCGCATCCAATTTTGTATCGTAATGAACAAAGCTGCCGAGCCCGACAGGAATACCTGTAGCTACTGTAATAAATGTCCCGCCTAATGTATCCCCTTTCTTTTTAGCTTCTTTTATTTTATTGATTATTCTTATTTCATGTTCTTTATCAAGTACCCTTACATCACTTTTATCGGATTCAACAGAAAGATTCCAGCCATTAAAATTCTTAGGTAAGTTATTATTGAACAATTTTTCTAAAAAATTATTCTTCGAATATATCCCCCCAATGCTTTCAACATAGCTTCCGAAATAAATTCCAAATTCTTCAAGAAATTTTCTCGCAATTGATCCGGCCGCAACTCTTGCGGCAGTTTCTCTTGCACTCGATCTTTCTATAGAATTGCGAATATCATTAAAATTATATTTTGATATTCCTACGAGATCTGCATGCCCAGGTCTTGGAATAGTAATTTTTTCAATTACTTCTTTTCTCCTGCCCGGAGTCATTTTAGAGATCCAGTTTTCCCAATCCTTATTTTTTATCAATAAAGTAATTGGTGAGCCGAGAGTTTTTTGGAATCTAATCCCGGAGAAAATTTCTGCGGTATCCGTTTCAATTTTCATCCTTAACCCTCTGCCGTACCCGGCTTGCCTCCGTTTTAGATGAAAATTTATATAATCATTTGATATTTTAATATTTGAAGGGAATCCCTCCAGAACAGCAACCACAGCTTTACCGTGGGATTCTCCAGCAGTTAGGAATCTTATCATTTTTAATCCATCATTAATGAAGCTACAAATATAAAAAAGTATTGACTAAATTTTTATCTGCCCACAATCGAACTTGCTCATAAAACAAATTATTTAAAAAAAACGCCCGATTAACGGGCGTTTTAATAAAGTTTATTATGAAAAGTTTATCATTTACCCGGTACTTGAATACCTTTAAAGAAGCTGTTTCCTTTATTATCCTGCATTTTCAGCAAAACAGCCGATCCTTTTTTATCTTTTATTATTTCTTTTAAGTCTTTAACATCCTTTACCGGCTGCTTATCTGCTTGAACAATAATGGTGTTTTTAAACAACTGCTGATCTTCCGCTTCACTAAAAGGTTTAACATCTGTAATCATAACTCCATTATCAACCTTAAAATCCGATTTTTCCTGAGCCGTAAGATTTCTTACAGTTAATCCTAAATCATCAAAAGTAGCCGAGGAATTTTCTGATTTAGATTCACTCTTCTCTTCAGTTTTATCTGAAGTCGGTTCGGCTTTTGATTCTTCTTCTCTAGGTTTTAATGTTACCTTCCTGTCAATTGTTTTACCATCACGATAAATTGTTAAATCAACAGATGTTCCGGCAGACCTGCTTGCTATGTAACTTTGCAGTTCATTGGTCTGGTTAACTTCTTTACCATCAATTTTTAAAATTACGTCACCCTGTTTAATATCAGCTTTGGCAGCGGCTCCATCAGGCAATACACCCTGTATAATAACACCTTTAGGTTTATCAAGCCCTAAAGATTTAGCAGTTGTGTAATCAATATCACCAATACTGACACCGATATATCCTCTGTTAATTTTTCCGTGAGCAATTAGATCTTTTGCCACAGATTTTACTAAATTGATTGGAATTGCAAATCCATATCCAATATATGTACCTGTTCTTCCGGCAGCAATTGCAGAATTGACACCAATAACTGCACCCGATAAATCAACTAAAGCCCCCCCGCTGTTCCCGGGATTGATGGCAGCATCAGTTTGTATGAAATCTTCAACACCATAACGGTTGTTTATCAAACCTAG
Organism: uncultured Ignavibacteriaceae bacterium; assembly: GCA_964448105.1. Classification (GTDB taxonomy): domain Bacteria; phylum Bacteroidota; class Ignavibacteria; order Ignavibacteriales; family Ignavibacteriaceae; genus CAVQBP01. The sequence continues at coordinate 72,047 of CAYUVK010000003.1, read as the reverse complement.
TCTTCCTCTTCCCATAGCACTAACAATTCCGGCAGTAACTGTTGAAGCTAATGACAAAGGATTTCCAATAGCCATTACCCATTGCCCTACTTTTAAATTATCAGAATCACCTAAATAAGCAGTAGGCAGATCATTTGCATCAATTTTGATAACAGCTAAATCAGTTAAAGGATCCGTACCAATAACTTTTGCATCGAATACTCTTTTATCAAATAATCCAACTTTTACAGAAGTTGCGTTTTCAACAACGTGATTGTTCGTAACAATATAACCATCTTTTGAAATTATAATTCCGCTTCCTGAACCTCTTTCTTCTTGGGGCATATCTTTAAATGGGAAAAAGAAAAAATCCTGGTGAGGATTATCTTTATTTTCCGAAATAACATTTATTTGAACAATGGCGGGTGTAACTTTTTGTGCTACTTCAATAAATGCTTTACTAAAAGAAGTGGCGTCTGCATCTAAATTAACAGGCGGTGTTGAGGCTCCTAAATTTATATCCGCCATACCGGGTCTTACCAAACCAAAACCTGACACAAGCAGTGCCCCGAAAATAATGCCCACTACAATTAAAGCAATGGCACCAATTAATCCTTTAGTCTTCATATTGTTTTCCTCCGTTATATATTAAAAGTTTTTTCAATCCTGCAATTACTGCATTGGTAAAAATTTTTTGTCTAAACCTCTTTAAATAATTGAAAAGATTTGAATCCGTTGAAATCCGTAATATGATGCTTTAGATACGACTGCATGAATACAATCGCTTTATCGTAAATCATTTCATTAACATTAATTATCTTTTTATTTTGCTTTAGACACTGTAAATAATTAAAAAGTTCCGAATTAATTTGAAAGGACTCATTATAATCCTTCTTACAAGTATCACATAAAATACCTAATTCGAAATTGTATGACAAATCCATACCATTTAAGTTTGATTTTCCGCAAGATACACACTTTTGAATCTGGATTTCATACCCCAATTCAGTTAAAAAAAACATAAAAAACCTGCCGAATAATATTTTTAGATGTTCGTCAGGGTTTTCAAATAAAGAAAAAATTCTATTTAAACCGTTAAATAGTCTTTCATTTACTTCGTGTTCCGGTATCAGTTTTTTTACAAGTTCAAGAATAGCATATGAATATTTAAGTTTTTCGAGGTTTTCTTTTATTTTTGAATAATGTGAAATAATATCGGCACTTGATAATATTTGAACTTCGCGTGTATCTTTTTTATATAAAATAATTTGCAAATGGTTTAAAAGATCGGTCATAAAACTAATTTTGGATTTTGGACTTCTTCCCCCTTTTATAATTGCGGATAGTCTCCCATGACTTTTAGTAAACAGCGATACAATATTACTTGAATCACCATAGTTTAGCTTGCTTAAAACTATAGCTTCCGTCTTTATTATTTCACTCATTGAATAAAATTATAAGGGAAAAAATAAACTTGATCTTCAGTGATTATACCGGTAATTAAATGAGAAGGAGTAACATCAAAAGCAGGTGTGAAAGCTTTATAACTATCCGGTGCAATGTTTTGCCCGTTAATTTTTGTTAATTCTATATTTTTTCTTTCTTCAATTACAATTTCCTGGCCGGATGGAATTGTTCTATCTATTGTTGTGGTTGGTGCTGCTACATAAAACGGGATATCATGATGATTACAAAGAACAGCTAAATTGTATGTCCCGATTTTATTTGCCGTATCGCCATTAATAGCAATTCTATCAGCACCTACGATAACCAGATCGACTTTATGCTGCTGCATTAGAAACGCTGCACTCGAATCGGATAAAACTTTAAAAGGAATTCCATTCTTTTCTAATTCAAAAGCTGTAAGCCGTAAACCCTGTAGCAACGGACGTGTTTCATCTGCATAAACAAAATTTACAAGATTTTTCTCAAAAGCTCTTTTAATAACATTAAATGCCGTTCCATCTCCGCTGGTTGCAAGCTTACCTGTATTGCAGTGTGTTAATATATTTGATTTATTTTTTTTAAATATATTTAAACCATTCTCGCCGATTAACCTGCACTTTTCAATATCATCTTTATGAATCTTCTCTGCTTCCATTTTAATGATGGAATAAATATCATCGGAATCTTTATTTTGCAAAAAAACTTTTTTTAAATCATTTAAAGATCGGAATAAGTTTACTGCGGTAGGACGGGTTTTTGAAAGACGGGTATATGCATTATTAAATTTTTCATCTGCAGAATTTTTATTCGTATCTTTTAATGAAAGAGCTAAACCATAAGCTGCCGCTACCCCAATAGCCGGTGCTCCTCTAATCTCCAATCTCTCAATTGCTTCCGCTATCCTGTTATAATCTTCAGTTTCAATATATTCTTCAACAAGCGGAAGTTTTGTTTGATCGAGGAAGATAAATTTATCGTCTTTAAAATCTAAAGAAAAATAATTATTCTTTTTCATCAAATTGTGAAAGTTTAAGAAAATCCCTGTACCTATCCTGAACACGTAAATATTCTAAGTCTTCTAATCCTTTTGTACTAAACTTCTCAACACAAAAAGAAGCCATCGAACTTCCATATACAACAGCACACTTCATATTTTCAGGACTTAAATCCTGGGTTTTATGGAGATAACCTATAAACCCGCCGGCAAATGAATCACCGGCACCGGTTGGATCATAAATCATTTCCATAGGATAAGCAGGAGCAGAAAAGATTATATCATCTGCAAAAAGCAAAGCACCGTGTTCCCCTTTTTTTATTATTAAAATATCAGGTCCCATTTCTCTAATTACTTTAGCAGATTTTATTAAATTCGGTTCTTTTGTAAGCAAACGTGCTTCGGAATCATTAATTATTAAAACATTAGTTCTTTGAAGAACTTTCAACAGCTCTTCTTTTTTTCCTTCAATCCAATAATTCATAGTATCACATACTACAAACCTGGGGTTTTCCACCTGATCTAAAACTTTCAATTGTAATGTCGGGTCGATATTTCCAAGACATACAAATTTTGCTTTGCGGTATTTTTCAGGAACAATAGGGTCAAAATTTTCCAGAGCATTTAATTCGGTTAGAAGTGTATCTCTAACATTCAAATCATAATGATATTTACCTGCCCAGCGAAATGTTTTTTCATTTTCTAACACTTGAAGCCCTTCTATATCAATATCATGCTCTTCGAGTAAATGAATATATCTTTCCGGGAAGTCTTTTCCTACAACACCAACAAGATATATGGGACCACTGAAATAACCGGCAGATAATGCTATATATGTTGCCGAACCACCCAAAGCATTTTCTATTTTATCAAATGGAGTGGAAACATTATCAAGACCTAGTGTTCCTACAACTAACAAACCCAAGTTATTCTCCTATATACTATTAAATTATTATTCTGTAAAATAAGTAAATTGAATTATAAAGCATAATCACCAGAACTAAATTGTTAAACGGTAAAAAGTAGTTTTCAATAAAAATTGTCATTTAAAAAAATAAATTTTCTTCTATCCTAAATTTTTAACAATTTTTTATTAAATTTTCGAATCTAATTTTAAGGAGTTATTTGAGATCCCTATATCTTAGAAAAGAAAACGGACAGTTTGTTAGAAAGGTCATGATTGATATGGCTTATCTCGTATCCCATAAACAAATTAGGCTGCCTAAAATATATTATGAAGAAGGTTTGTATCTTCCAGTTATGAAAGAAAATCAAATAGACAAATATTTTTTAACAAAAGATAAAATTATTAAAGAAGACGAATTTCATTATTTTTTTGAGTTCCCTTTTAAAGCTGAACAAATTGAAAATTCTGCAGCCTAAGAAATAAATAATTATCTCCGATACTCCATCGAAACCCAAACTTATGTTTTTAAGATATCTTTTGTTTCTACATATTTTTTAAATGATTTGTTAAATATACCTGGCAATATAGCTACCAGGCAAATTTATTCTATATTCAGGCAATTCAATTCTGCTAAAAGCGCAAATTTTATCAGAAATTAACTATATGGACTTGGCACATAATTAGAAATTTAATAATCCGAATAAATAAATCTTTAACAAAAAATGAGGTAGAAATGAAAACAAAAATTTTCTTGCTGGCTTTAGCAACAATTTTATTTGTTATTTCTTATTCAACATTTGCTCAAACAAAAACTCCAAGAGCAACAAAACGCCAGATAAATCAACAAGAGAGAATCCATCAAGGAGTAAAAAACGGAGAATTAACTAAAGGTGAGACTATTCGCCTGGAAAAACAACAGAAAAAAATCCAAAAAAATAAAATAAATGCAAAATCAGATGGTGTTGTAACTCCAAAAGTAAAAGCTAAATTGCATGCCGAACAGAATAGAGCAAGCAGGACTATCTACAGAAAAAAACACAATTTAAGAACAAAATAATAGTGTTTATGGGTATAAGGTATATGGGATATAAAAGTTTAAGAGAAATATTTTATAACTTTATATCTATATACCTTTATAACTCTGGTTACTCATTCAATATAATCTTCAGTCGAAATTAACCTGTCTTTGCCGTAATTTTCAATTGATTTTTCGCTTGAATAAAGAACTGTAAGAGTTACATCCTCCTCAAATTTTGATGCAATAAGCCCGATAAATCCATTTTTAAATTTCCAATATAATTCAGGTCCTCTAAATTTACCGTAGTCAGTTACTTGTATCCATAGAGAATCCGATTCAATGGATAATCCTGCTCTAAGATCCGGTTTACCATATTTATTGATTAAAAAACTTTTTAATTTATTAAAATCAATTTTAAATTCTTCATCGGGAGTAATTGAGTAAGTCCCTTCAAATAATTTTCCATCTTTAAATGAATAGTCTATCCTGGCGGTTAAACCGGCAATATATCCTTTATATGACAATGCATCGATACCAAAGCCATGGAAAAATTGCATATAACTTTCGGTTTCAGTTGCTTTTACTTTATCTATTTTACTTCCCCAGGCAACACCTCTAAAACCGGGTAGGTCGTTATATATTTTTATTTGACTGTATAAAAAACCATTCATTAGAAAGATATTCAAGAAAATAAAAAATGATAATCGCTTTAAAACAACAAGCATACTTTTCATTTCTTATAACCTAATATTTAATAGCTATAATTATAAAGATAGTATTGTTATTTTATACAATTGCCAGGCATTTTTCCAGGTCAAATAAAATGTCATCGGTATTTTCCAAACCTGCAGCTAATCTTATACCTCCGGGATCTATACCATATTCAATTAATTTATCAGCCGGTACCATGGAATGCGTCATAGAAGCCGGATGTTCTATTAAAGTTCTTGTATGCCCAAGACTAACAGCAAGTGTCATAGTATAAGCATTTTTTGCTGCAAAATTCATAAACCGCCTGCCGTTTTCTTTACAATCCAGATTAGTTTTTCCTTTGAGAGTAAAATAAATTAAGCTGCCTGGAGCAAAATTGCCGTTAAAATCAATCATTTGTTCTTTTGCCAACGAATAAAAACGATAACTTTTTAATCCAGGGTAATTAACCATTTCAACTTTAGGATGAGCTTCTAAAAATTCAGCTATCCGTATTGCACTCTTTGTTTGCTGTGAAATCCTAAGATGCAACGTAGGTAATCCGTAAGTTAAAACTGTCCATGCAGCTTTTGTATTTAGAACTGCGCCAAAATCTTTACGATATAACATCAAAATATCATGGAACTTTTTTGGACCAATTACAACGCCGCCCATATCGGTACCAAAACCACCGATTCCTTTTGTTAATGAGTGAACAGTAAAATCGGAACCAAATTCAATCGGTCTTTGGCAATATGGAGTTGCAAAAGTATTATCTACCACAACATAGATTTTGTTTTCTTCCGTTCGGCTTTTATTTTCTTCATTTACAATTTCTTTAACTGCTTTTATATCTATGATATCAAGATTTGGATTTGCCGGAGTTTCAAAATATATCACTTTTGTTTTACCGGTTATATTGTTTTTTAAATTTTCCAGATTAGTTAAATCTACAGAAGTATTTTTGATATTATATTTTGGATACCAGTTATTAAGCAAAGAAAATGTACAACCGTATAAAGTTTTGTGAGTAACTATTTCATCACCTGAATTAGTTAAAATACCAAGAATTGCTGAGATAGCTCCCATCCCCGTTGCAAATGTAACCGCTACTTCACCTTTTTCTACAAAGGCAAGGTTTTCTTCAAGTAGATCTTTATTTGGTTCGCCCAGTCTATCATAAATATAAATAGGTCCTGGTTTACCGTCAATTAAACTTGAATGAGCAAATTCTTCAAAACCTTCTGCTCCCCTTTCTACAGAATCCAATCTAAAAATTACTGAACTGGAGAGCGGCGAAATTACGTGGTGTGAATAATCCCATTTATTTGAATAATTTTTTCCATAAATCAAATGTGTTTGCACTGAATATTTTGATTCATCGATCCCCTCATCTACCGGTAAGTCGGTTTCAGGTTTATTATGAATATCAGTTGACATGATATTCCCCTTCCTTTCATTTTTATTTAACTTGATAAGTTATGTTATGTAAAAATTCTTGCCTGTTTATTTTTTACTTTCCTATTTATCAGCAAGAACTGAACCGTTATTAGTCTTTTGAACAAAAACGGTTAATGTAAATAATATTCTTATATAATCTAAAATGTAACTTAAGAAATAAAAATTAAATTTTCTTCACAAAAAGATGGATTAAATATCTGCTAATTATGATAAGAGATGTTGTAAGTCTAAACTTTTTCTACTTGTATTTTGTTCAAGGTTATTAGAGGATTGTTTTCTATCGGGGCTACATTAATTTTTGAACCTGTTAATTTTGCAATAAATTCAAAGAGACTATAGTTAATGTAAGACATATCAAAACTTATAAACTCAATTATATCATCAAAAAGATTGTTTAACACTGTACTATCATTTGAATTCAGTTCATTTTCGATATTAAGTGAAAATAGTCTTTTAATCAGCATTTTAATTCCAGGTAGTTCACTTTCAATATTCTTTCCTTTTGAATCTTTTTCCGTAATGTCCAAAGAAATAAAAGCTGTTAACTTTTTCTTTTCATCATGAACCTCTTTTTCAGAGCTTATTGAATAGTCAATTTTAGACAACGAATTCAATTCGTTTGTATCGATGATTGTATGAAACTCAATCTCTGATGCCACAAACGAAACAGACAGATTTTTCCCAGACAAAAAAAACAGCTCTTTGATCTGCCACTTTTTCTGCATTATGTATTGAACGGCTTCGGAACACTTTAATGTATCAGTATATTGAAAATCTTTTTTTGCAAAATTATTTCTGCTATACTGACCAGTATAATAGTTTGTTTTCGAACCATTCAGATTTAATTGTATATCCTTAATTTTATCCAACATGGTAAACTCCCTAATCTATAATCGAAAAAAGGGGGAATTACTTTAGGATTATTTGCCTAAATTGACCATTTTTTGGTCCGGTGTATATTCAATTAAATCCGGATTTTGGAGATGTATTAAATCATTTACTAAAAATTTGATTTTTTCGATGGATTGGTGGGTAATGCTGAAATCGTCGTTAAATTTTTCTTTTTCATCGGAATTTAACTCATCTTCAATATTTTTAATAGACATTAGAAGGCTTGCTAAAGGGTTATTTATTTTATGTCCAATTGTACATGCCATTTCAATAATAGCTTTATTATGCTCGATATTTTTTAATTCATTTTGGAGATTATGAATTCTAATACCTGATCTTATTCTTGCCAATAGTTCCTGGTTATCGACGGGTTTAACTAGAAAATCGTCTGCACCAACATCAAGTCCGATAACCCTGTCTTTTAACGAGGCCCTTGCGGTTAAAATTATAAAATAAATCAACTTATATTTTTCATCATTTTTTAAAATTTTGCACAACTCAATACCATCCATAATCGGCATGGTCCAATCTGCAATTATAACCTTGGGTTTGTGCTGCTTTAAAATTTCAATAGCTTCTTCACCATTTACAGATGTTACAACTTCATAACCGTTTTTTGATAATAACTTATCAAGAATATACCTTGTATCTTTTTCATCCTCTACAACTAAAATTTGATCTTTTGTCATTTAACCTTCAACCAATTTTTTTATTTTTTCCAAAAGAAGATTGTAATCCATAATTGGTTTTGTAATATAATCTTCAGCCAAGCTTTCTTTAAAGAATCCCGGTCCATCAGTAACCAATGAATATGCCGTAACAAGTAAAATTGGGATCTCTAAATATTTAGGATTTTCCTTAACCAACCTGGATAAAATTACTCCGTCAACTTTTTCATCATTAAGATAAGTATTCTTCAAATTTATATCCATAATAATTAAAGAAATTGATCCATTCTTTAATTCTTTAAATAATAAATCCCCCTCTTCAATAATTAAAGGCAGATAACCCTCCCTTTTTAAAAGGTACTTATAAAACTCCTGGGAAAAAGGATCATCTTCAACAACAATAATATTTTTCACTTTTTTTTAATTTAGATACTTTACAATAATACTAATTCGCCTGTTCACAAGACTATATGGATCTTTTTTATCTCTTAATCTTCTATCTGCATAACCCCTAATTTCTTCAATTTGATTAGGGTTCAGTTTACTGATTGATAAAGCTCTTCTTGCAGAATTAGCTCTATCAGCGCTTAACTCGAAATTAGTGTATCCAATATTATTTCCGTGATACGGACGTGAATCAGTATGCCCTTCAATAACTATTTTATTCGGCAGCCGTGAAAGTTGATCACCTATTTTTTGTAATAGACTAACCATAGCAGGTTTTAGTTTAGCATTGCCAATTTCAAAGAAAATGTCGTTTGTAGAATCGATGATTTCAATTCTTAAGCCCTCATCTACAATTTCTATTTTAATTTGATTGACTAAATTAATATAATTAGGATCATCTGAAAGTTCATTTAAAATTTTCTCCCCCATTTTTTTTAACTCTTGCTTTTCTGTTTCCCTTTGATCGAGTGTCTTTTTCAGATCAAGATCTATAAACTGGGAAGTATTTCCTTCTAAAATATTTTTCCCTTTGTCAGAAAATCCAATTGGATCTTTAAAATAATGTGCAACAGCTTCTTTTATTGTTTGATCTTGACCTAAAATCCATAAGACAATGAATAAAGCCATCATTGCAGTAACAAAATCAGCATAAGCAACTTTCCAGGCTCCACCATGGCCACCATCATGATGCCCTTTTTTCTTTTTAATTATGATTGGATTTCCTTCAGGATTAAGCACTCTTGCCTCTTACATAATTTTCCAGTTCTGAGAATGAAGGACGTTCCTCTGAAAAAATTGTTCTTCGAGCAATTTCTACGGCGATAATAGGGGGATTGCCTTTTGCATATGCGACTATACAACTTTTAATAGTATACAGGAATCGTATTTTATTTTCGATACTATGTTCTACACTGGACGCAAGAGGATTAACAAAACCATATGCCATCAGGACTCCTAAAAATGTTCCAACTAAAGCAGCAGCAACATGTTCTCCAACAACTTGAGCCCCTTTATCAATCGAGCTCATTGTAATAATAATACCTAAAACCGCGGCTACAATACCTAACCCTGGCAAAGAGTCTCCTACTTTTGTAAGTGTTGCAGCAATGGGTTTTGATTCAATTTCAAATGTTTCAATTTCAGTATCTATTAAACCTTCAAGTTCATGAGGTGGAACACCGCCTGTTAACATTACTTTCATCGTATCACAGAAGAAATCTCTTATAAAGTGATTATTTATAAATTTTTTATTTTGAGATAAGATATCACTTTCTTCAGGATTTTCGACATGTTTTTCTATCGATAATAAACCATCCCTTTGGGCAACAAGAAATAAATCGTTAAAGGATTTAAGTAATTCCAGATAATCGGCTTTAGAATAGTGATTGCCTTTTATAACATTTGGTATTTCTGCAAATATTTTTTTAAGCAATGAAAGAGGGGAAGATATAAGAAGGCTTCCAACTGCGGCCCCCGCTATAACAATAAACTCCGCCCATTGCATTAATAAAACTAAGTTACCGCCGGCGATTAAAAAACCAGTGATTATAGATATTATAACAACAGCTATTCCAACTATAACAAACATATTACTCTTCTACAATAATTATTAAATTGAAATACTATTATTTTAAATACTACTTTAAAAATGTAATAGTATTCCCTAAAATAGTTTTTGAATTTTCTATTTTTCCAACAATAGTAAAAATTTGGCTGCATTTTGTTTTTATATAATCCCAGTCAATTGCCGGAATTTCTAGAGCTTTCTCTATATCGTTACAAACAATGCTAATAATAGGGTAACCTATTGTACCCCCAGCGCCTTTCATTTCATGTACTTGACTATACAGCAAATCTTTATTCTTTGATTCCAGGGCTTTATCAATTTTTTGCTTTTTTAATGGATAATGCTCAAGAAATATTTTACGAAGCTGATTTAGTATTTGCTTGTTTTCATCTTCTGCCGTATTAATTTTTTTTGCATTTTTTAAAAAATCAACACCCAGGATTTCATTAACATTATTTATAATAACATCTTTTTTGAGAGGTTTTGGAATAACTGTATGAGCTCCTGCCTCGGTTGCAGCTAGAACATTTGCTTTACTTGTATTTCCACTAATTATAATAACCGGGATATTTTTCAATGTATCGATAACTTTAATTACCTGGAGCATTTTAACACCGTCAAAATTGGGCATCATTAGATCAAGAAATATGAGATCCGGTATATACTTTAAAGCTTTTTGAATCCCTTCCAGGCCATCCAGGCAATTAACTACTTCAACAACATAGTCGTCAAAGAAATTTGTTAAAGTATGCCTAATTAAATCTGAATCATCAACAACCAATATGGTTACTTTTTTATCCGGCATAATATTAATTTGAAATTTTATTTACTTTAAGTTTTGATAAATCTTTAATTTCTTCCCTGACTTTATCATCAACACTTACCTTTCCAACAGGGATATTTATTGCAATGTTTTTAACACGTTCATAAATCTCGCCTCTTAATATTTCCATATTCCCGGGAGCTGTAATACCTATCTTAATTTGGTTTTCAGCTATAGATAAAATTTTAATCCTGATTTCAGAATTTATTATTATTTCTTCATTTATTTTTCTAGTAAGAATTAACATTTATTTGCCTTATTTAACTACGGCTTAAAAAGATTGTAGTTCATGCTGTAATTACTATTACTTAAAATCGTCTGATATCCGATTTTATCATCCTGGTTAAGATAAACAGGCGATTTCAAGTTTATAGTAATCTTCAAAGGATCTTTATTTAACGTTACTATCCCGAAAGCTTCGTAATTTTTTTCCATCGGGAAAGATTCGTCAATTACCCTGATTCCAACCATCGGGAAACATATTTCCGGTTTTTCAACAGAGTTTAACCAGTAAAAAAGTTCATCCTCGGTTTTTATTAACACATAATTTTGTAGGGTTTCAAACCCAATCAAACCGGAGGTGAATTTTACTATATGCTCCTTTTGGAATTCAATTTCACCGAATTGGTGTGTTGTTATTTTCATTTTTGCTCTCTTACTATTACTATATCAACTCTTCTATTTTGAGCTCTGCCTGAAGCTGTTTCATTGGAAGCTATAGGCTTATATTCTGAATTTCCAACAATAGAAACTCTTTCTGCTTTTAAATTTTCATTATTAATTAAATAATAAGCCGTATTTAAAGCTCTCATTACCGATAAATGCCAGTTTGATGGAAAACTAGATGTATTTATTGGAACATTATCAGTATGACCTTCAATTCTTATTTCATTTGGAATCTTGTTTAAGAGTGATGCAATTTTGTTAAGCATTTGAAGTGAATTTTTATTTAAATCAGCACTCCCGGACGCAAACAAAATTTCATCAAGAATATGTATTATGATCCCATGTTCATTTTCCTCAAGTTTAATTACCTTTCCATAATCGTTTTCGGTAATAAGCTGTCTAAGGTGATTTCTAAGTTCGTCAACAGGAGTAACAATTAAATCTCCGGATTTTGTATTTAGATCTATTATCTTCCTACTTCTGCTGCTAAAAGAATTTTCAAAAGCATATTTTATTTTATCATACTTTTTTATATCAATATTTGAAATTGTATAAAGTATAATAAACAGACCGAGCAGTAATGTTATAACATCCGCATAAGTAATTAAGTAGCGGTCTTTCTCTGGATCAATCTCTGAAAGCTTTACATTAGAAATTAAGGAAAAAGAAGCTTTCTTTGTTCTTTTTGGGGTAGCATGCCTAACAGTCTTGCTTTTATTACCGACGGTACTTCCCCGTTCTGCAATGCTAGTATTCCTTCCAGTGAAATCTCCATCATATATTTTTCGTCCGAATGACATTTTTTTAATTTATCACCAATTGGAAACCATAAAATATTTGCGCTAACAATCCCCCAGAGTGTTGCAATAAATGCTGTTGCTATGTTGTGAATGAGTACATTGGGGTTTTCTCCGGCACTCGCTAATGTCATAATTAAACCCATAACTGTACCAATAATTCCCATAGTAGGTGCATATCCACCCATCTTTGAAAACACCTGGATATTAGAAAAATGTCTTTCTTCCATTGCTTTCATTTCCGTGAAAGCTAAGTTTTCCAATGATTGAGGATCCGTACCATCTACTGCATATCTAATTAATTTTTTAGGAAAGGAATAATCAATCCTGTTGATATATTTTTCAATAGTTAAAAGTCCTTCCCGTCTAGATATTATAGAGAATTCTATAAAATTATTTATAAGTTTTGTTAAATTATACTTTTGAGGCCAGTATGCAAGTTTAATTACCGACATCGCATCAATAAATTTTTCCAGACCAAAACCAATAATTACAGCTGCAAAAGTTCCTCCAAACACAATTATTAGTGGAGGAAAGAGAAACAAAGCTTTAAATGAACCGCCTTCAAAAATAAAGGCGCCGAATATTGAAAGTACTCCGAGTCCAAACCCGATAAATGCCCCATATTTGAATTTCATAGATAATCCAATAGAGATTGGGGTAAAAACATTGATGCCAGTTTATAATTCATATCTAACGTATAATTCATGTTTTGAAGTTGCGTTACAGCTTTTGCAATATCAACATTTTGCTTTTGTGATAATAATACTTCAACGTTGGTTTGCTGGTTTGTAATCAAATCTGAAGTATCATTTAATTGATTTGCAATATTTCCGTTCGCTGATAAATTATTCACAATCCTGGCACTAAAATCTTTTACAATTTGTACCTGTTCATCAGTAGGCTTTATTCCATTCTTTAAGTTATCTCTAATTAAAATTAGAGTATTAAAAATATCATTTTTTTGATTAGCCGATAACGAAACGGAAGAGCTTGAATTTTTTTCTTCAAGTGAACTAAGATCCAAAGAGAAATTAATCTTTTTCGATGAATCATTAATATTAAATGAAAATGAACTGCTTCCATCTAACGATTTCATTGCACCAGTTGTAGAATCGAATACAACTGTTTTAGCTGTCGGTGGAGTTGAATAAATTGAATTATTGCTTGAATCCAAAATATCATAACTGAGAGAATATGTATTAGCAGCAGTTTTTGTATAATTTAAGTTTAACGTATATTGATTTCCCTCTGCATCATAAATATTCATTTGATTTGAGATAACATCATTTATGTTGCTGTTTACATCGATGTTCCCATCCTGTTTTACTATTGTACCGAATACTTCCTGACCGGTCATATTAATTTTTTGGAGAACATTAGGCGAAAGCCGGATACTCTGCTCTCCTGAAACATCATTCAACTTTACTTCTACAGATTTACCGTCTGCTGTATAACCATATGGTTTACCGGATTGATCAGTACCGGAGAAAATATATTTGCCGTCATATTCGGAATTTGCAAAATTTAAGATTGATTGTAGTGAAAGATCTATTTGATCTGCAAAAGAGCTTAAATTTCCGTCGTTTGCTGCATTTTGTACAGAAGTAAGACTTGTTAAAACATTTACAACTTCGGATTGTATTGATTCCATTGCAAACGAAGTTTCATTCACAAAGGCAAGTCCGTTTTGAATATTACTTGTAAAAGTATCCATTTGTGAAATTTGATTATTCATTCTTAATATTTGTGATGTACCACTCGGGGAATCGGAAGGTTTATTAATTTTCTTGCCGGTGGAAATCTGCGTATTTAATGTGCTTAACTGGTTTTTAAGCAGATTAATATTATTGAGATAAGAATTTGAAATCGATAAATCTGATATTCTTTTCATTATTGCACCAAATTTAAAACTGTTTGAAGCATTTGATCAGCGACCGTGATTAATTTTGCCGAGGCATCGTAAGAACGCTGATAAGTAATAACATTTGTCATTTCTTCATCAACAGAAACGCCCGAGTAAGAATTTTTCTGATCCTGCAATTGTTGAAGAATTAGCTGTGTTGAATTTGCAACTTGATCCGCGGAAACTTTATCATTTCCAATATTGCTTACAAGGTTAGAATAGCTATCTGCAATAGTGGAACCGTTTAATAATTTCTGGCTATTTAAATCCGCAATTTTAAGAGCGATATCACCATTTCCGCCTGTACCGTCGGCTGAAACAGCTATATTATTATTATCCGATAAAATCTTGTCGTTTATTTTTAAAATTCCATTTTGATAACCATCAAAAAAGTCAATACCTGTTTCCGGCGGATTCGTATTTGTATAACCCGTTGAATGAACACTATTTACAGCATCAACCAAAGTGTTCATTACGTCATTTAAATTATTTTGGTACTTGTTGATAGTGGTCGAATATGAATCAAGCTCTGCATATAATTCCCCGCCCTGAACATTGGCAACATTGCTTCCATCGCTGGTTGTTAATGTCAGGTTATCATTTGTGGAACTAATTTTAAATTCTACGGAAACATTTTGATCAGCAGCAAAAACACCACCTACTGAAATAATAGCTGCATTAGAAGAATTATAACTGACACTTATATTTGTCATCTGGCTTAATTGATCAATGACAGCGTCACGTTGATCCAGCAAATCATTATTTTCAGCTCCTGCAATTGAAGAAGCGGATATTTGAGTATTTAATGTTTGTACTTGTTTCAATAAATTATTAAGAGTTTGAACCTTGGATTTTGCATCTTCGAGCAGACTGCTCTTAATTTCATCCAATCCCTGATACACCGTTTGTACCTGACTCGATAATTTTTGTGCAGCCTGCACAACATTAGTTCTTAAAGTCGGAGAGTTCGGTGTAACAGCCAGTTCATTCCATGAATTAAAAAATGAATTTATTAAAGATGATATTCCCATATCCGAAGGTTCAGGGAAAAGAGATTCTACCTGGCTGAGAATTTCAGAACGCTGGCTGCTATCGTTATATGTGCTGTTATTATTTCTAATTTGAGTATCGGTAAGCTGGTTCCTTGCTCTTGTAATCTGGTCGATTTTAACACCGGTTCCCCAGATCATGCCTGCTAAGGCCTGGGGATTTGTAGTAGACAAATTTACTCTTTGTCTTGAATAATTTTCATTTGCAGCATTCGCTACATTATGAGATGTAACATCTAGTGCACCTTGATAGGCTGCTAAGCTGCTTCTTGCAATATCGAAAATTCTGCTTAAGCTCATATTATACTTTTCTATCCAATAAAGGATGTTTGTTTAGACCTATTAACATTGCAATTGTTTCTCTCAGGAAACTCCGCGAATGTTCAATTAAAATTTTGTTCTGATCATTTATTTTTGAAGACTTACCAATCAAATCTTTAATAGAATTTCGTAAAAGATTTATTACTTTTACATTTATTTCTGTTTTATTGTTTACAGCATTTAAAAATTCAGATAAAGAAATTGCTTTGAGATTTAATCCGAATTCCTGAGCTAAATTTTCTATTGCCAAAGAAATTTTCTTCCCATTCAATTCAATCCTGGATAATAGTTTTTCCTCATAAACTAAAGAATCATGCAGACGGTTAATATCATTTTGTACAATTGCTTTTTGCTTATTAACACAGCATCCTAAAAAATTTTTTAGGCTGTCTTCCTGTTCTTTCAGAGCTGAGATTAATTCATTTGTTTTCATAATTTTTTAACCATTAAAATGATTTAAATATCCTATTACCCTTGTTATATAATTTTTCGTCTCTTCAAAAGGAGGGACGCCATTAAATTTTTCAACTGCTCCAGGACCTGCATTATAGGAAGCCAAAGCCAAGTTTACGTCCCCATTATATAATCGAAGCATTTGAGCCAAATATTTAGTTCCTCCAAAGATATTTTCTTTTGGATCCAAAATATTATTTACACCCATTTCCTGGGCTGTTTGGTCCATTAATTGCATTAATCCCTTTGCTTTTGCCTTTGAAACAGCTTTCTCATTTCCCGCAGATTCGGCCAAAATGATAGATTTAACCAAATTTTTGTCCACATTATATAATTCTGAAGCCTGATCAATTATAGACTCATATTTATTCAATCTATTTAATGAAGTTTGGCTAGGAGGAATTGAGAAAAAATTTTCATCATGATTCTTTAAATCGATTTTTTCTACTGCTTTTCCCGCAGGTTGAGCTTTCTCAATACCAACTTTGTTGATTTCCTGTGTTGCACTTTTTTCTGCTAATTTCTTATATAATAAATCTGCAATACCAATACCTTTTCCTTCGGATATTTTTGAAGCGACCGCATTCTGGAAAATCATATTGAAATAATCCCCACCATAACTATCATCACCAAAAAGTCCATTGGTATTTTTCGTCATGCTTTTCAACATCATTGCTGTAAAAAGACTTTCAAATTGCTTTGCTGCTTTTTTCAGTTTTTCTTTGTCTTTTGCCGAAAGATTAGCATCAATATCCGGTGCAGACTGAAAATGTTTTAATTCATTTGTAACTTTTAAATTCATATACTCTTGTACCACAGACTTTAGTCTGTGTTTTTATTATTAGCACAGATTAAAGTCTGTGCTACAGAAAAATTATTTAAATAATTATAATTTCCGCAATTAAAGCTCCGGCTTCTTTTAAAGCCTGGAAAATGGAAATAATATCCTGCGGTGCTACTTTTAACGAATTAAGAGCAGCAGCAACTTCCTGTACGTTCGAAGCACCTTTTATCGCAATCGCATTGGTTGAATCCTGAACAACATAAGGAACAAGATTATTTACAACTGTTGTTGTGCCATTTGAAAATGCATTTGGCTGTGAAATAATCGGGTAAGATTCTATTGTAATATTTAAATTTCCATGAGAAATAGTTGCTGGCTGAATTTTTACATTGTTTCCGGCAACTATTGTACCTGTACGTTCATTTAAAACAACTTTTGCAGGATAATCAACCTGAACTTGAAGAAGTTCCAATTCAGATATAAAGCCTACAAGATCGTTCTGTCTATCTGCGGGAACACTAACTTTAATTTCACCTGCATCAACAGATTTTGATGTGTTTTCACCAAACTTTGTATTTATAGCTTTCGAAATATTATCTGAAGTAGTCATGTCAGGATCTCTTAAGAATAAGCTTATTTCTTTGTTAGAAAGACTATTCACATCAACGGGAACCTTCAAAATTCCACCTCTTGGAACTCTGCCGGCTAAAGAATGATTTTTTGCTATCCGGCTGCCTATTGATGTTCTTATATCATATCCCCCGGTAGAAATTGAACCCTGTGCAAAACCCATAACTTTTCCATCCATGCTAGATAAAGGGGTCATCAACAGGGTACCACCAAGTAAACTTGTAGCGTCTCCAAGAGAAGATACAGTTACATCAAAATTAGCTCCTTGTTTTAAATAAGAATTTAATGTAGATGTAACCATTACTGCAGCTACGTTTTTTGTCCGTAAATTAGTCTGAGGGACAGTAATTCCGAACCTTTTGAGCATGCTTGTTATAGATTGAATTGTAAAAAGTGAGCGCTGGGTATCACCGGTTCCGGCGAGCCCGACAACAAGCCCATAACCAATTACCTGTTCAGAATTTTCTCCGGTTATGTAAGTAATATCTTTAATTCGCTGTGCGAAAAGATTTGTAGAAATAAAAAGAAATAATACTGACAGTGATATAATTTTTTTCATATCAAAATATCCAATGAAAAAATTTTGTTAACCAGCCGGGGTGTTGAGCATTATCAATCATTCCGCTTCCTTCAAATACAATTTCAGCTTCCGATATATTGTATGAATAAACAGAATTATCGGCCTGTATATCGGATGATCTTACAACACCTTTAATAAAGACTGTCTGCTCTTCCCCGTTAATTGAGATTCTTCTGCTTCCTTTAATAACGAGATTCCCGTTTGCAAGTACCGAATCAATAGTGGCACTAATTTTAGTTTGTACCATCCCTGTTGTTTTAGTAGAACCGGAGCCGGTAAAATCATTATTTGATCCTATTCCGATATCTGTGTTCGGTACCGGGCTTGACGAGCCAATAGTTCCGGAAGCTGTAAAACCCAAATCACTTTTCTTTCCGGCTGAAGTCTCCGCATTATTGGATGCCTGAGATGATTCGAGAACTACTATAGTAATTGCATCTCCAACCCGGTTTGCTTTCTGATCAGAGAAAAGTGATTGAAACGAATTTTGCCGCATGTCTTGAGGAAAGACATTTATAGCTGCAAAAAAAACTAAGCTTGTAATAATTATTTTTAACATATTATTCAACTATAATAACGTTGTTTGAATCAAGAATTTTAGCTTTAAAATGTTTTCTATCTTTTGTAACGATAATAATAATATCGCCTTTTACTCCATCCTGTTTGGCCTCTGCATCGGTTGAAACTTTTACACTTCCAGAGATAGCAGAAGCAGTTATATGATCTCCTTTATTAATAATAGGTATTTCCTCCAATAACTCTTTCAGTAAGATCGAACCGGGCTGTATTTTTACTTTACTGCGCCATCCTTTTAATTCATCAGGGGATTCAATTGGGGTACCTCTTAAATCAGTGACATTTGTTAATTTAAATTCCACATCTTCATTAGAAACAGGTTGCCCAGGTTCAATTTCATTTTTTGCCATGCAAACCGTTTTGAAGAGTTTTAACCGAACCGTGATATAAGTCTGAATAACACGTGAATTTGGTTTAATCACCCTTATAGGTATATATGCAAAGCTATTGCCTAAATTAATTTTAGTCTCATTTCTTATTTCAATCTTTCCTTCCAATTCCGGTGCTTTTAGAATTGTAAACTCATATTTATCATATTGGGTCAGCTTATTCTTTAAATATTCATCCACAGACTTTTTCAACTTCTCATTTGGAGTGAAAAAAATTGTTAACAATATTAAAAACGAATAAATCATAAATTAATATGTTAAATGGAAAACCTGTCCAGCGAAGCCTTGGCGTAACTGGATGTTAAATGGAAAATGGAAATACATTTTATAAATTCCTTGATCTTTTAATCTTCAATCTTTCAATTTCTTATTTACCCTTGCAAATTATTTGCTACAGACATCATTTGTTGAACTGTTTGCACAGTTTTAGAATTCATTTCATAAGCTCTTTGTGCAGCTATCATTGCTATCATTTCTTCAACTATATCAACATTTGATGATTCAAGATAACCCTGGTGGATATCACCAAAACCATCCTGCCCGGGTGTACCTAGAATTGGCGTACCGGCTGCATCGGTGGCAGCGTATAGGTTATCACCTAGTGGCTTTAAACCTGCCGGATTTATAAAACGAACCAGCTCAATATTTCCCAAAACAAATTTACTCCCGTCATTCTGATGAGCTTCCACAGTACCATCACGACCTATTGCTAATCCGGTAACTTTATCATCAACCGTAAGGCCCGGATCTAAAAGCAGGCCGTCAGCCGTAGTAATATTTCCATCCGCATTTGTTTGGAATGATCCGTCACGTGTATAGACATAAGTTCCGTCAGGTTTTTGTATCTGGAAAAAGCCGTCACCCTGGATAGCTAAATCAAGCTGGTTATTTGTATTTACTATATCACCCTGCTTGAAAATTTTTGATGTAGATGAATTTTGTACTCCAGTGCCAACTAAAATTGTATTAGAAGTTGTTTCATCTATTCCGGGTGTAGGTGTTGTCTGCGGATTTATCTGAACATCCTGGTACATCAAATCCTGAAATTGGGCTTTGTTCTTTTTAAATCCGGTGGTATTTACGTTTGCGATGTTATTTGAAATAACCTCAATATTTACCTGTTGTGCGTACATACCTGAAGCTGCGGTGTTTAATGCTGTTGTCGGCATATTATTTTACTCCTTTTTTATACTTTTCCAATTTCATTTGCTTCTGCTAAAGATTTATCTAAATAGATTACCATTTTTGATGCTGAATCATATTCGTTGTGAACTTTAATCATATTTGTCATTTCTTGAATCGGGTTTACATTTGATTCTTCCAGATAACCCTGGCTTACTTGATAATCACTTTCATCTGCCATAAAATATCTACCATCTACCGAAGAGAAACTAGTTCCATCTTTTCGTGTGAATTTATCGGAAGGATCAAGTTTCACTAAAAGTAATTTATCGACATAAGTATCACCGACTCTGATTTCCCCGTTCTTAGATATTTTAATGGCTTGGTTTTTATCCAATAAATAAGCATTTAAATTTATGGGACCATTTGTTCCAAGAACCTTTTTCCCTTGATCATTGATTAAAAATCCGTCATCTGAAACCGAAAGTTTCCCGCTGCGTGTAAAGTCCATACCGTCTAATCCCTGAATAGCAAAAAATGCATCTCCATTCACACTTAAATCAAGCGGGTTACCAGTAGGGACAAGATTTCCCTGGCTGTAATTAGTTGCCTGTTGAATTTCAACTTTATTAAATTGTGAAATAACTTCTGTAAAAGGCATGGCTTTTTTATAACCGTTTGTATTAACATTTGCCAGGTTATTTCCGATTACTTCGATACTTTTAAATTTTGAATCCATGCTTCTACCGGCTAAGAATATTCCTTTTATCATTTTTTTGCCTTACTTATTATTTGAACTAAATTGAGCTAACTGATACGATTTAATTTTTGCAGCGAGCATTATTTCTCCTTTACCGATTTTTAATCCTTTTGCTTTTTTAGAAACCGAACTTACAACAACATCTGAAGATTGATTAACAAGCTTGGTTCTAGCTAGATTTAATTCAGGGTTATCTTTAATAATACTCCCTTCAGTTCTAATCAAGTTTATATTTTCTTTGAGCTTCTTCTTTACTGATTTTTGATTTTCAATTTTTACTCTTCTGATAAACACAACAAGAAATATTACAATTGAAAATCCGATTATTATAAAGAATTTCAGATTATCACTAAAAAAAGAACTTGATTCAAAATCGGGCTGCTGAAAAGAATGAGCTACATTCAGATTTTCTTTGTACACACAACTTTTTATTTCGCCCCTAAAATCTCTAGCTTTTGCAGAATCAATTTGAGTTTGTACCAAAGCTTTAATGTCTGCACCAATCATTAATTTTAAAGCACTAATATCGCCGGTTGTTTTTGAGGAAGCACCCCAAGCAGTTTGGCAAATACCTATACTTGATACAGAGAGTAAAGTGAAAAAACATGAAAGAAAGATCTTTGGTGATTTCATAATTTTATTTTCCTTTGAAGGGGAAATGTTAAAACTATTACCGAACCATTTATTTCATTACCTAAAAGATGTAGTTCTCCTTCATGTTTCTTCATTAAATTATCTGCTATTCTTAAGTTATACTGGTACGTATCTTTCCCGTTATTTAATGTTCTAATCTGGTTTGTAAAAACGATTCTTACGTTTATTTTCTTATCTTTATACCTGGTTTGAATTAAAATACCTCCGCTGTTTTTATTTTCAGAATATTTTGTTGAAAATTCCCGGGAAACCTCATTATCTGGGGAGGTATTTATCAGGCTAATTATATTTGAAAGGATTTGATAAATGTAATCAGGGTTACTTAAAACCGGAGGAAGATTATCTGCAAGATCCAGATACGACTCATAATTTATATTCTTGAGTGTTGACGAAAGAATATTGTGAAAATTTTTAATTAATTTATTTAAATCACACGGATAAACTTTAATGTTATCATTATTTATACTTGCAAATTTTACGAGCCTGGTTACAACCCTTTCAACTTTTTTCACCTGTTCTTTTATTGTATCAAACTCTGTTTCAGTAACTTCCGAATTCTCTTTTCTTAAAAAATCAACTTCACTCATTATCACTTGAAGCGGTGATAAAATTTCTTCCACAACCCCGTTAGTCAATTCCCCTATTGCAGAGAGCTTATAATCATTTAATAATTTCGATTGATAAATTTGTTGATCCTGGTAAGCTGATTTTAATTCATTTGTCTTTTTTATTGAATCTATTTTTGAAAACACAATTGTAGCGATGAGCTGGATAATTTTACTTTCTATGGAATTTTCAGGCAGTGCCGACAATGAAGAAAGAATTGATAATATGCCTTTATTCTTTTTTTCGGATTTTAACGGGTAGATAATATAATTTAATCTAGAACCTTTAATATTATATAATTTCAAATCAGGTATTACTTTCGGATTTGTATCCTCAAAGACCCAATCCAAAATCCCTTCTTTATAAGCGTTATTAATGAAATTCACAGAATATTCCGGAGCAGATTTACTTAAAGGAACTATCTTGGAATCTTCAAAAATAAAAATACTTATGTCCCTGCACGAGATAATTCTTTTGACTGCATCTTCCAGTTCAAATGTAATCCCGGCAATATCGGAATCATCAAATTCATTTATCTTTTTCTGAAATGAAAAGAGATTATCAAAGAGAGTCTTTAATTTATTTAGCTGCGAGGTTATTGGTGTATTATCGAAATATTGCCTGCCGGTACTATTTAAACCAATTCCTTTACCGGAGCCGTCGGTCCCAGTTAAATAAGGTAATGACTTGTAAAAAGATTCATACCTTAGAGTATTATGTTTAATAACTCTCAACTAAAATTCCTTACAGATTCTATTTGACTGACAAATAATTCCTGGTATCCTTCAATAAATTTTTCAACATCTTCTTCACTTTTGAATTGCATTACCGCCAATGCTTCCTGGTCTAGTGCAATATTATTGTCCCAATAAAAATCTCCAAGTTTTAATTTTTGTGTCATATAATCAGCAAAATGAATAAGGGTAGACATAAGTTTGTCTTCTTGGTTTGCTTTTGATGGATTATGATGAGATAAGATCGAATTACATAATTCTATCGGAAAGTTCCATCTCTCCAGCAGGTAGTTTCCAATTTCCTGATGATCCATCCCGAGCACTTCCATTTCGGCTTCCTTTAAAGGCATATTTTCAATAGTCAACAAATCATGAATTTGAATAAAGCTGCTATGTAAATATCTATGAATAATTGAAATACCCATATCATGTAAAAAACCTCCAATGAAAGCTTCACCGCTATTATAAAATCCAATATCTTCTGCCAATCTTTTAGAAGCACTGCCAACTAAAAACGAATGAAACCAAAATTCTTTTTGGTTAAGGTATTTATCGGTTTTATTCTTAAACGCTTCTGTTAATGAAAGTACAGAGATTATACTTTTTAATTCTGTGAAACCTAAAATTAGGAGTGCAAAATCAATTGATGTCACTCTTCTTTGCAAACCGTACATAGGAGAATTAGCTATTGTTAATATTTTTGAAACAACGCCTTGATCCTTTGAAATAAGCGTACTCAATTCAGAATTGCTTGTCTTTTTATTGTCCAGGAGCTTCAATGCCTCACTTAATATTTTGGGGAGCGGAGGAAGGTTGTAGATGTTTTTTAAGACTAATAATGTCTTTTCTTTTTTTTGCTGTCCTGTTGCTGTTGTTAACATATATTTTACTCGATTATTGGTTCTAAATTATCTTTAAAAATTTCTTTATAACTTTCAATAAATTCCTGTGCATAAACATCACTTGCCCATCCGAAGACATCAATAATTGAATAGTCAAGCTTGATATCTTTATCGAATTCAAACCTTCCGAAATCAAGCTCCCAAGATAAATAGTCTGCAAAATGAATAATAGAAACAAGGGACTTATTATTCGTAGCTTGTTCAGGATTATGATGATAAAGAATTGAATCGCTTATAAGTTTAGGCAGGTTCCATTTTTCAACTAGTAAATTCCCTATTTCCTGATGAGTTGTATTTAATATTTCAATTTCAGCTTCTAAATAGCTAGCTTTACCGGAGTTTACTAATTTATATATTTTGTTATATTCATTATTTAAGTAGAGCTGGGTTATTGCAATACCGAGATCATGAAGCAAACCTGCTGTAAATGCCTCGCCTGATTTGGGATAACCCAAGTCTTCGGCTAATCTTTTAGCAATACTTGCAGCTGCCAAACAATGGTGCCAGTATTTTTTTCTATTCCAATTTTTACCTTTTCCCTTAAAAGCCCCGATCATTGAAAGGGCAATTATTATGTTTTTTATATTTTCAAACCCAAGGATAACAATAGCGAATTCAATAGTTGAGACCTTTTTAGTTAAACCATAAAACGGTGAGTTTGCAATTGTTAATATCTTTGTAACCATTCCTTGATCTTTGCTTATTAATGCAGCTAAATCCGATGCATTTGTCATAGGATCTTCAAGAAGCCTCGATACTTCAAAAATTACAATTGGTATAGAAGGCAGGTTCCTGATATTCTGAATATAATCATTGTAAGATTTTCCATTTGCCGGATTTATTAAACTTTGATTACTCATAGTTGCAGCTGTATTTTTATCCTCATCAAACATTTAAATATGCCAACTTAGTTCTAAGTGTTTTAATTATTTTTGAATGGACCTGCGATACTCTTGAAACAGTAATATTTAATATTTCTGAAATCTCCTGGTAGTTTAAATGCTCATAATAATATAAATTTATAATCATCCTGTCTCTTTCAGGTAAAGTTTTTATTTCCTCTGTCAAAAATTCAATAGCTTCATTTTTTTCAACTTCTTCATTTGGAGAATCATAGCTGCTTGGGAGTATGTCGGAAAGTGTATAGTTTTCATCTTCATCAATAGTACTGTTTATAGAAATATTGCTATAAACAACCCCATCATTTGAAGTTCTCTTTTTCTGAAGCTTCCTTAATTCATCAATTATTTTCCCCCTAATCCTTTGGATAGCATAAGTTTCAAATTTAGTTCCGTAATCCGGATCGAATCTGTCGATTGCTTCGCTTAAACCCTCAATCCCAAATTGGAAATAATCCCTATCATCAAGAATCTCCAGGTTAATAAACCTGGAGTTGTGTATTACATAGTGAACAAGCCTTGTATAATTCATCATTATTTTTTTCTTTAGTTCTGCAGTCGGTGAGACCTTATATTCATTCCACAAAGCTGAATTATCCATAAACTTTATTTTCCGCTTATATTAATTTGACTAGTTATCATCATCATATGATGATTTGTTTAACAGTCTCATAAAAATTAATGTTACCACACTTAACATTATGGTTAATGCAAAAAACAAGACACCTGCCCTTAACAAAATATCTTGAAGCTGTAATCCCATCTTTGCAAAGAATATTACTGCAAGAAAAAAAAATAATAAACCGATTTGTATGATTACCTTTTGCATAATTTGTTTGGAAAAATTCAAATAACATACCAATGGATTTAATCTGTCCGGAGGACGAAATCAGTCTGATTTGGTTAAAAATTAGAGGAAGTTAAAATGTTGTTGGGGTGTGACTGCGGAATATTAGCCAATTGAAGGATATCGGATAATGACCTGCTTAATTTATTTAATTTTATGCTTGTTTGAGAAGATGGATTTTGCTCTATTAAAAATTGCTGCTTTGTGATTGAATGGTAAACTTTTTCGTCAAACTCAATGTATCCTAAGAATTCAATATTCTCCTTTAAAAAATAATTTGAAGCTGTTTGAATATTGTTGTATGCAGTTTCAGCTTCTTCTTCATTTGTACACTTATTAACAAGAATAAATTTTTTGCCGTCAAATTTTTCATTATTCAATAATTTGATCATGACGTATGCATCCATGACCGCTGTCGGTTCCGGAGATGTGACTATAATATTAACATCCGAAAAAGTTAAAAGATTAATTAATCCTTTTTGTCCACCTGAAGCAGTATCTATTATAATGAAATCATAACTTTCTTTCAGCTTGTTCAGATTGTTAAACAACCGGGTTACTAATTCATCTTTTAATTCAACCGGTTCGGTTTCACCCGATTCCCCAAATATTAAATGAAAATTGGGTTTATATTCGGTAACAACTTCACTTAATAATTTATTCCCCTTAAAAAAATTATCAATCGAAATTTTGGGAATAATATTTAATAAAATATTTGAATTGGCAAAGTTTAAGTCCATATCTATAAACAAGATCTTCTTATTCATTTTAGATAAAGCATAGGCAATGCTCAAAGAAATAAAAGTCTTCCCTGTCCCCCCTTTACCGGAAGTAAAAGTAATAATTTTAAATTCGTTGGATTTTTTTCTTATCTTCTCAAGATTTTTGAGCTTGATAAGCCTTTCCGCTTGGCCAATCATTTTCCAATCTTCCCTGTAAATATCAGGTTAGCAATAAATTCAGAATCTGCAGAAATTATATCATCCGGAATAACCTGGCCGTTTGAGAGGAATGTTACCGGCAGATTAAAATTTGTTAGTGTATTTAATAAATTGCCAAATGCCACTCCTTCATCTACCTTAGTAAAAACGAAAGAATCGTAGCTAAATGTTTTAAATTTCTCTGCAGTATCAAAAAGGTTTTTCGTCGAATTTGTAGCACTTAAAACAAGAAACGTCTCATCTATTTTAATAGTATCCAGATACATTTTTGTTTTTGTAAGATGCTCGGAATTTTTTTGACTTCTTCCTGCAGTATCTATAAAAATTATATCTTTATTTTTAAAGCTGTTTATAAGACCCGGCATTTCTTCAGGTTCATAAGCAATAAGCATATCAATATCGCTTATTTCAGAGAAGATTCTTAATTGATCAATTGCACCAAGCCGGTAGGTATCAACAGAGATTAATCCAACGTCCAGGTTATGAAGAATTTTAGCAATAACCGCTAATTTTGCAATACACGTAGTTTTCCCTACACCTGTTGGTCCGACAACAGAAACAACCTTTGGCTTATTGCTTTTATATAGTTCAAAATTTTTAGTCGGGATCATGGATGCAATGCTTGATAGAACGTAACTGTCTATATTTGACGGATGTAAAAATTTCTTATACTGTTCAAGCTGGTTTAATATAACAGATACTAAAGGTTTTGAAATTTCCCTCAGAGAAAGTAATTCAGAAATATCCTTTATCTCATCTTCGATATCTCTTTGTGTTTCATTGCTTCTATTGTTGTTTTTGTCTGAAGCCGATAAAATATCTGAAAATGATTGTTTTTTCTTTTCTTTATCATTCATCGTATCCGAGATTTGCCTGTTATTAATTACTTTTTTTGAAGGGATATTTTGTTTGGCAGCTGCCGGATAAACCTTCTTTGTAAGCAAAGCAATCTCTTCAGCAAAACCCGGGCTCATATACAACTCTTCTTCTTCTGTTTCTTCAATTTTAGATTTTATTTTTTCATCAAAGCCAACAGTTATTTCAAACATTTTCCTTTTCCCGAACTCTGAATTATCTTCAATTACCCTTGAACCAAGAATAATTGCTTCACTTCCGAACTCTTCCTTCATCTGAAGAGTGGCTTCTTTTAATGTTGGGCCTAAGAATTTTTTAATTTGCATTTTCTATTTCCACTTTGTCTATGAATTCAATTTCTATATGAGACGGAAGCTCAGTATATGAAAGTACCGAAACTTCCGGAAAACTCGAATTTATTAATCTATAAAAATACATTCTTATTGTCGCCGACGTAATAATTACAGGATGATAACCCAGTGATTTGAATTTCAATTCTACACTATCAATTTTCATATTCAAATCTTTTAATAATACAGGGTTTAATCCTAATGTGGAACTTGTTTCCTTTTGATTTTGCAGTGTTCTTGTTATCAATGATTCAAGATTATTACCAAGAGCTGCTGCTCTAATTATATCATTATTATCTTTATAGATGTTTGCAATTGTATCTCCAATTGAATGCCTTACATATTCGGTTAATACATCAATATTTTTGGTAGCCTTAGAATAATCAATTAATGCCTCTAAAATTTGGACTAAATCTTTTATCGGGATAAGCTCTTTCAATAAATTTTGTAATACTTTTTGTATTGTTCCAAGCGATAATACTTCTGCATTAATATCTTCAATAACCGCAGGATAATCTTTTTTGAGGTTTTCAAGAAGCTGCTTAACAGCCTGACGCGATAGTATCTTGTCAAAGTTTTTCTTTAAAGTTTCCTGCAAATGTGTAGATAATACGGAAGTTCCGTCAACAACCGTATATTCAAGAAGCTCCGCTTTTTCTTTTTCTTCGGTGGAAATCCAGCATGCAGGCAAATTAAAAGCAGGATCTTCGGTTTGAATACCGCTTAATTTTTCTTTTATGTGACCCGGATTCATAGCAAGGAACCTATCGGTATATATTTCATATGAAGCAACAATATTTCCTTTTATTTTTATTAAATATTGATTTGGATCTAGCTGTAGATTGTCTCTAACTCTAACCGGCGGAATTAGAATTCCATATTCCAGAGCAATGTATTTCCTTGTAGACGAGATTTTTTGAAATAAGTTGCCTCCCTGTTTTTCATCCACAAGACTTATTAATCCATAACCAATTTCAATCTCAATCGGGTCAACCTGGAGATATTGCTCAACTTTATCTTCGCTTTGATCCGGAGTCTCTT
Source organism: uncultured Ignavibacteriaceae bacterium (assembly GCA_964448105.1). Lineage (GTDB taxonomy): Bacteria > Bacteroidota > Ignavibacteria > Ignavibacteriales > Ignavibacteriaceae > CAVQBP01. Next base: position 43,294 of record CAYUVK010000003.1, on the reverse strand, counting down.
CTTCAACTGTCTCAACAGTTTCAGCAGCTTTTATTCTTTTCTTACTTAAATAAGAACCGGTTCCCAAAAAAATACTCAAAATAACAAAAGGTATTGTCGGCATTCCCGGTATAAGAGCAAATAAAAATATAGCCCCGGAAACAGTACCAAGCACCCTTGGATTTGAAAGAAGCTGTTTTCTCATTTGCATATCGAGCGCAGTTCCGGCAGCACTTCTTGTTACAACAAGACCCGCAGCAGTTGCAATTAATAAAGCAGGAATTTGAGAAACTAACCCATCACCAATAGTTAAAATAGTATATGTTTTTAATGCATCGGAAAAAGTTAAACCTCTTTGTGCAACACCAATGATAAATCCACCTATTATATTGATTCCATTTATAAGCAGCCCTGCAATAGCATCCCCTTTTACAAACTTACTGGCTCCGTCCATTGCTCCATAAAATTCAGCTTCTCGGGCTATATTATCTCTTCTTGCCCTTGCTTCACTTTCATTTATTAAGCCCGTATTCAAGTCAGCATCAATTGCCATCTGTTTACCAGGCATAGCATCCAGGGTAAAACGTGCAGCTACTTCGGATATTCTACCAGAACCTTTTACAATAACAATAAATTGAATTATTACCAGGATAATGAATACAATGAAACCTACTACAAAATTACCACCAACAACAAAGTTCCCAAAACTATCAATGATTTTTCCGGCATTACCTTGAATTAAAATTAATCTTGTTGAACTAATGTTAAGTGAAAGTCTAAACAGGGTTAAAACAAGGAGTAAACCCGGGAAAATAGAAATATCAAGAGGTGATTGTATATATAATGAAACTATAAGGATTAAAACTGCAAGGCTAATATTTAGTGCAAGGAAAAAATCCAGCATTGTAGGAGGCAATGGTATAAGCATTAAGCCTAAAATAAATATTAAGCCGAATGCTAAAATTATATCTGTATTTCTTCCTAAACCTTTCATATTAAGCAATCATTTTTACTTTTTTATTTTTTCTAAGCTGATATACATAAGCCAGAATTTGTGCAACAGCTCTAAATAATTTTTCCGGAATTAGATCTCCAACTTCACAAAACTTATATAGTGCTCTTGCTAATTCCCTGTCTTCATGTAAAGGAATATTATTTTCGACAGCTATTTCTTTTATCTTTTTCGCCAATTCATCAACACCTTTGGCTAAAACCCGGGGAGCTGCGTCTTTCTGCAGATCGTATTTCAAAGCAATGGCGTAATGGGTCGGGTTTGTTATTACAACATCGGCTTTCACTACTTCCTGCATCATTCTGCTCCTGGAAATCATGTGCTGAATTCTTCTTATTCTCGACTTAATAAATGGATCACCTTCAGTTTGTCTAACTTCCTCTTTTACTTCCTGTTTAGTCATCATCATTTGCTTTTTGAAATTAAACTTCTGGTAAATGAAATCGGAAGCAGCAATTAATGAATAAATAATTGCTATTTTCCAGGTTAATTCAAATGCAGCTTTTATCATAAAGGTTGTTATTTCGCCAACAGATATTTCAATCAAATTGGTAGACTTAATTAGAAGATCATCCATTACATAATATACTACAGCACTAATAATAATTAATTTTAGTAAAGATTTGAGCACTTCCACAACAGAAGTCGGCGAAAAAAAAACTTTTTTAACACCTTTGAAAATATTAAACCTTTCGCCTTTCGGTGCCAATGCTTTCATACTCATTTTAAAGCCGACCTGAGAGGTGGCCGCAATGAAAGCGGTTATAAATAGCCCGGCAAAGATTGGGAAAATCGTAAAAGCTAAAAACCATAATCCATCTTTAACATATATTTGAAACGTATTCATATTTAAATTTAAAACATCTAAAGAGGAAAAGATTTTAATAGTAACCTTAGAAAGATTCTCTCCAATCATTGAATGACTAAAGTAAAGAAACATTAGCCCGGTAGTAAAAATAACGAGGGAATTAATTTCCACACTTTTGGCAACCTGACCTTTTTCCCTGCTTTCATCCAGTTTCTTCTGCGATGGTTGCTCGGTCTTTTCCTGTCCTTCAGTCTCAGCCATTTCAACTTCCCATCGCTTTAACTAATGTAAAAAGATTATCCTCAAAAGATTTCAATAGATTTTTTATAGCAAAGATTAATAACGGAGTAGACATTATTAAAAGTAGAAATCCTAAACTGATTTTAAGGGGCTGAACAACAAAGAATACCTGCATTTGAGGTATTACCCTGGCAATTATTCCTTCGGCTATATTTACCAGGAAAAAAGAGATTAAAAAAGGAGCAGAAATTTTTATGGCAACTATAAAAACACCTGCAGAGTATTTTATTATTAAATCAAAAACAGGTTTTGATATGGAATATTTTCCCAAAGGAATTACTGTAAACGAATATGCTAATGCCCTAATCAAATAATGATGACCATTAATTAAAAAGAATATTAAAATTGCTGCCATATAAATCACTTCACCAAGAAGATTTGTATCTGAATTATCCATAGGGTTTAGAACCTGTGCCATTGAAAGTTCCATATCAAATCCTATAAGACTACCGGCATACGAGAAACCGTAAAAGACAAGATTCAATGAATAGCCAATTAATAAACCCGTTATTATTTCTTTAATTGCATTTGTAAATAACCAAAAAAGCCCGGTTTCGACTTTTGTTGCGGAGTTATCTCTAACCAAAAAAATTATGTAGGCAATAACAAATGCCAAAAAGATTTTTACAATAGTTGGTATTGCCTGGTTATTAAAAATGGGTGCCGAAATAAATGCCGCAAAAATCCTTAAAAATATTAATAATACAATTATAAAATCGAGAATTAGAATATGGTTCATCTAATTATACTTGAGAACATTGAAAATATTTTTAATGTAAACGATACAATTTTATCCATCATCCATGGAAGAAGGAATATAATGGCAATAGCTGTAACAAGAATTTTCGGGACAAACGTCAAGGTCATTTCTTGTATTGAAGTTGCTGCTTGAAAAATTGATATAAATATTCCTACCACCAGGGAAACTCCCAATACAGGCAATATGATTATGAATGTTGTAAAAAATGCTTCTTTAATAATTCCAATTACTATTTCTTCAGTCATTTAACTAAAACTCCTTACTACTGATCCGACTATTAAATTCCAGCCGTCTACTAGAACGAATAATAATATTTTAAAGGGAAGTGATATTAACATCGGTGGAATCATCATCATTCCCATCGACATTAAAATACTCGATACTATCATATCAATCATTAGGAAAGGGATAAAAAGGAAAAAACCAATTATAAATCCAGCCCTAAGTTCACTTAAGGCAAAAGCAGGGATAACAATATAAGTAGGTAAATCATTCCTGTTTTCAGGTCTTTTTAAATTTGCAAGATTAATAAATAACGCAAGGTCCTCATCTCTTACATTTTTAAACATAAATTCCCGTATAGGTTCAATACCTTTATCATAAGCTTCTTCCAGTTTTATTTTTCCATCCATCAATGGCTTTAAGGCAGTGTCATTTACTTTACTCCAGGTAGGTGCCATAACAAAAAAAGTAATGAAAAGAGCTATTCCGGCTAGAAGCTGGCTAGGAGGCATCGATTGTGTCCCCAATGCACTTTTAAGAAAATGGAATACTATGATTATTCTTAAGTAGGAAGTTGTCATTATTAAAATTGAAGGTGCTAATGAAAGCACAGTCATTAAAAGCAAAATTTGAAGAGTTACGGAAACATCTTTTGGATTTTCCGAAGTTCCGATATTTATCCCGATTTTAGGAATGGGAATCGTTGTAGATTGTTGTGCAAATACAGGCGTGGCAACAAAAAAAATCAATAATATCCCAAAAATAAAAGCAAATTTTTTCATTTAAATCCCAGGTTCTTCTTTAAAAGAGCAAGGAAATTGTTTTCGTTGCTTCTTTCAGTATAAGTTTGCTCTTCATATTCAATTTCGTCATCAAATTCTTTAAGCATATTTATTGAATTTTCACTTACACCCAATACAAGAAATTTATCTTTTATTTTTACTATTGATATGAATTTCTTCGGCATAATCATTTGTGTATTTACAACTTTAACATTAAATTTTTTATAGATCTTTGATTTGCCGTTGCGTATAGAGAATCCTGATTTTTTTACAAAATGAAGTACAGTATAAAGTAAACCGACAATTAAAATTAGCGGAAAGAAAACTTTAAGAACATCAAAAAAACCCATTTAGTATAATCCTTTAAGCCTGGTAGATGCTTCTTTTAGATTGGTAATACGAATCCCAAAATGTTTATCAATAACAACAACTTCGCCCTCTGCAATTTTTTTATTGTTTACATAAATGTCTACAGGTTCGCTGGCTAATTTATCAAGTTCAATTACATAACCGCGTTCGAGTTCAAGAATATCTTTTATCTGCATTTGGGTTCTGCCTAATTCGATATAAACATTTAGCTGCAAGTCTTTTAAGAAATCCAGTTTATCAGCAGAATTTTTATCACGAATATTTGATTCATCTAGGTCTTCAAAATCCGCTACATTGGCAGCTACTTGCGGTTCATTATCTACATTGCTAGCAGAATCGTGTGTTTCTTGCTGTTCTTCATTATTTATATCATTGTTTGTATCTTGTTCGATATTTTCAGCCATAGATATTTACCTGTTTAGATTTTCTGAAATTATTTTTCTTGTTACTTTAATTGCTTTATGTTTATTTAAATTTCCCGCTCTTCCCATAAAAAGAATTTTATTCCCTATTTTAACAATGTGCTCATCGTTGACTTTCGTTTCAAGTTCTATTATGTCCCCTTTCTGCAATTCCATTAACTCATGTATACTGATTTTACCTTTCCCGAATTCCACAGTAACAGGAATAAGAGTTTGATAAAGATGATTAGTTATAATCTCTTCCGATGTAGTCCCTTCATATTTCATCGGTCTTATAGATGAAAGTTTTTGAGAGGATAGTTTGTTCAAGATTAAATCAAATGCATAGGTAGCAAAACAAATATTCATCATATATGGTTGTTCCCCAATAATCACTTCAAATGATATAAGGAGAACAGATTCGCTTTGTGTAGTAATTTGTGCAAAATCAATGTCAGGTTCAAATCTTTCAATATTAAATTCAAAGTTACCGACAACCTGCCAGGCTTTTTTGAGATCCAGCATTATTTTTTCAACAACCGAACTTAAGACTTTTTGCTCGATAGGAGTGATCATTTTTGATTGTTTTGTCCCATTACCATTACCGCCTAAAAGTCTATCAACAATAGTTAAAGCTAAATCGGCATTAATTTCTAATATTCCTTTGATATCCGTGTTTTTAATTTCAAAAGTAAAAAGACATGCCGGGTTTGGAACAGACAATATATATTCGGAATAGTAGATTTGATCTACAGTAGTTACTTTAACTGTAACCATAGATTGAAGTTTTGAAACTAAAAAAGAGCTAAAACTTTCGGCAAAGTTTTCATTAATATTTCTGATAGTTCTAAGCTGATTTTTAGAAATTCTATTTGGAAGTCTAAAATCAAAAGGTATAACTTCGTTCTCAGAAGATTTTACTACTACCTCCTCTTCACCTTCTTTTCCGCTTTTTACCTTATTAAGTAGTTGATCTATTTCTTGTTGTGAAAGTACTTCAGCCATTTTTATTGAATGATATATTTACTAAAATAAACTGCATTTAATTTTAGATCCGGAATTAGAGAAATGACTTTTTGTCCTATTTCATTTTTCAATTTATCCCGGAATGAACTATCGGAAAGCTGTTCTAAAGTTTTACTGGATAGAGTAGATACAATAACATCCTTAACTAGAACTTCCTTACTTTTTAATTCTTTTTGTTCTCCTTCATTCGATAAATCAAATCCAACTGAAGCAAGCAATAGTTTTTTCCCTTCCGTCCCGGAAGGGTTGACTATTACATCTTCAATTAAGTAAATGTATTTTCCGAGTTCAACTTTACCATTTTCACCGGCATTCTCACCTTTATTTTCCACGTTACTTGCCTTTGTATTTGGAGTTGAACCCTGAACCTTATTTAAAAGAAAATTTGCGGTTATAAAATAAACTGCAACCAATTGTACAATGAAAAGCGGTAAACCAATCAAAATTATTTTCTGGTTGAAAAATGAACTTTTCGTCGGAACAACCGGTTCTGCATTTTCTTCTGTTTGTTCTTTTTTCTTTTCTTCTTCTGCCATAGTGTTTTAATTAAATCAAGAGATATGCCATACAATTTTTTAATCAAGACATTTTCTTTCTTTTTGATGTTTAATCGGCTTTTTAACAGAATTTGAATTGAAAGATATTATTTGTGCTTCAATTTTGGATGGTTTTTAAAAGTAGTTGATAAAATATTAAAAAAATCCCCAAGATGATTTTTGGCCATTATTGTACAGGTGGTTGAAATCAACTAATAATATAAGTAAAAGCTATCAATTACCCGGTTTAGTACTTTTTACTATTGTAGAGCGACCCGAATTTTAGGCCGCTCTACAGGAATCGAATTTTACTGTAAGATTATCTTATAAGGTTTGTTATTTCTTGAAGCAGGGTATCCGCAGTTGTAATTACCCTTGCATTAGCTTGAAAACCTCGTTGCGATACAATCATTTTTGTAAACTCTTCAGATAAATCAACATTTGATTGCTCAAGAGCACCGGATTGAACAGTTGTACCGGTTTCTTCTCCTAGGCTACCAATCCTTGGTTCACCGGAATTTGCATAAGCTGAATAAAGGTTATCACCTACGCTAATAAGACCATTCAAGTTCTGGAAAGTAGCAACCATTACCTGTGCAAGAGTACGGGAATTACCATTTGAGAAAATTCCCTCAATATTTCCGTATTGATCAATATTCAGATTGGATAATGTTGCAGATGCAGAACCATTTTGGCTTAAGGCAGATACCACAGAACTTGCTGAAGTCTGGGTAATACCGTCAAAACCACTTCCAAAATCCAGATCAAGAACTAATGGATTTGCACCACCGGTTGGAGTAAATGTTAATTGCGGATTATTCGGAGAAATATTTGCTGGATCCAATGTACCATCTGCATTAAATGCGAGTGTTCCCGATGAAGAAACCGGTTGTCCGTTATCGGTACTTGTACCCGGTACTGATGCAGTCCACGTCCATTGATTATCTGCAATCTTTGTATACTTTAAGGTAACCTGATGTGAATTACCGAGCGAATCAAAGATTGTTACTGAACCGGATACTACATTTGGAAGCCTGTTACCATCTGCCGAAATGCTAACCGTTTTTGTACTAGTTTGATTTGTTATATTTGTACCGTCAAGCTGAAATTGTAAATCACCCAAACTTGGGCCGACTGAGTTCAAGGTAACCGTAGTGTTTGAATCATAACCTGCATTGGTGGGGTCAAACTTAGCTTGTGATGTTCCATCCATTACCAAATTTCCGGTACCGTCATCTGCAAATTGTACGGAAACCGGTGCTGCAGATGTTCCTACCGAATTACCGTCAGAATCCAGGACTTCCCATGTCATATTATATTGATTGGCTGTTCCTGTTTCTGCGTAATTAACATTTAACGTATATTGTTCGCCGAATGTATCATATATACTTGTTGAAACTGTAGTTGTCGTACCATCTGCAGGATTACCATCATCTTGTATGTTTCCACGCATTACAACATTTTCTGATCTTGTAAGCTCTGAACTACTTTTAAGATTGCCTCCCCATTTGATTAAGTTTGTTGCTACTGCAGGAAGCTTTAAATTTTTATCAATTACTATATCTTGAAGATTATTTCCAGGAGGCAAAATACCATCAGCATTAGCTACTTTACCTTGTACAATAGCTCCATTCTGCGGACTAACTAATTTACCGTCTGCATCAAAAATAAAAGCACCGGCTCTTGAATAAAAATTTTCACCGTTACTTTTTAATATGAATAAACCGCTGCCCTGTAAAGCTAAATCTGTTGTTATTCCGGTAGTTTGAAAAGTTCCCTGGTTCCAGTTTCTATCGATAGAGTTTACTTTTGCACCAAGGCCAATTTGGAACGTATTTGTACCACCGGTTGTTTCAGTCGGATTAGTTCCAGCTTTTACAAATTGATTAAAAGTATCACTAAAAGTTACTCTTGATCCTTTAAAACCAATGGTATTTACGTTGGCAATGTTATTACCAATTACGTCCATCATAGATTGATGATTTTTTAATCCGGATACACCGGCGAAGAGAGAATTAAGAAGTGCCATATAACCTCCTAAGGATTATTTTATTTTTTTTAATTTGATTCAACATCAGTCAGTCAGTTGAATCCAGAGCGTCCTCAAAAGGTCCCGCTCCATTGTTATTTATTTACTTACGCAAAAACTACACTATCTATATTTGTAAAAATGTTTTCTTCCGAATTATTTAAAGGCATCGCTGTAACAACAGTTTTATTCGGAATATTGACAATGAAAGCTGTATCTTTCATCATTACCAAGGAGTCTCTTGCTCCTTTTAATTCAGCCTTTTCAACAGCATTTTGAATCTTTTCCAAATCGACATCGGAAAGATTTATATTTCTATTTTCCAGTCTTTTTAGCGCATGATTTGAGAACTTTACTTTTTCAAGTTCTTCCTGAAAAACAGATTGAAAAGGAGTAGAAGGATTTGATGCTAAACCCTTATTTTGTAGTTCCTTTCCCGGTTCAATTGGTACAAATGGTACATTTATACCATTCATTTCAACCATTATTAGCTCCATCAGGATTGTTTAAGATTTCCATTATATCTGAAAGATTATATTGATTACCATTAATTAAGACTACCGCACCGGAATTTGAATATTTAATGCCATCAACAATTCCGGAACTGAATGTCTGTGCTGAGATACTATTTCCACTGTCATCATAAGCATTAACAGTAAAAGTATAATTACCTTCAGGTAATTGATTACCTTCATTATCGGAAAAATCCCAGGAAACTTTATTATCGCCTTGAGTACGCGGAACTCCCTCAATAGTTCTTACTGTTGCTCCGTATTCATCTTGGATTGTAATGTTTACGGAACCAGCGTTTTGGGGTAAAGTGTAACCAAGGTTTGTTTCTCCCTGCCCGCTGTTAGTTACCGAGTTTGATAATACGGTTACATTCTTTCCAACCAAATTTGAAGCTAATGAGTTATTAATAGATTGTGTTAAATAATAACTATTGTTCATATTCTGTTGGATTGCATCGTTTAGATTTGTTAATTGTTCTAACGAACTAAACTGAGCGAGCTGTGATGCGAACTCGGTTCCATCGGTTGGATTAAGTGGATCCTGGTTTTTTAACTGAGTTACTAATAGCTTTAAAAAATCATCCTTTCCTAAAACACTATTAGTGCTGGTTTGTGAACTTGTAGCAGTATTAACTGCTGTATTATTTGAGACATTACTTACACTCATTTTATACTCCTAGGCTAAAAATTCGTACGTATTATAGCCGTAATGTTTAGAAATATTTATATTTTCTTTCTCATCAATTTCCTTTATTTGTTCCGAATAAACCGGTTTTCTTTTTGATAGAAAAGATTTATTTGATTTTTGTCCCTTTTGATTTGAAAGAGAAATATTTAATGAATTTAATTGCATTCCCTGCTGAACTAAAGACTGCTTCAAATTATCAATATTATTCTGCATTAAGGATCTGGCAGCTTCATTTTCCACTTCTGCATGAGCATGAATTATATTTTTATTTATATCCAAAGAAATTTTTACTTTACCTAAACTTTCAGGCATTAGTTTTAATACAACATTCTTTTGATCTTCACTGGAAGCCAGTTTGGATATCTCTTTAACAATTTCAGAAGCATCAATTTTCTTCATTTGCTCACTGATATTATCAAAATAAACCGGTTTCCTAATATTCTGCATATTGTTCATATCAATTTTATTCATATAAGATAAAAATACATTTTCACCTTTGCCTTGAGAAAATTGACTTTGATCCTTTGAGTTCCCCTGTGTATTCTGTTTATTGTCTTCTAGGTTTTCGTTATAGATATCTTCCAGGGGAGCTTCATTTGCATTGATTTTCCCGGGATTGTCTGTTTTAATATTCCCGGTAGAGTTAGTTTTTGAATCCTGCTGATTATTAGAAATTTTCTCATTATCTTTAACAGGAATTTGAAATTCTGCTTTAATAGTATTTTCTAAGTTTTTATTGTCAGGATTTTCCGACGTGAATTTCTGTTCATTAACTTGATCAGATATATTTTGTACATTTTTCGAGGTTGAACTTTCTAATTTTTGCTCAGAAAATTTGTTTGCTGCTTTATTATTTTCTATCTTAATAGAAATATCATTTCCATTTGATAATTTCTTGTTTATCCCCTTTAAATCACTTTCTGTAATAGAAAGTTCTTTATTCTGCTGAATTGATTGCTTTTGCTCAGAGTTTGAAACTTTAGTAATACCCTTCAAGTTGCTTTTAGAGGCGATCAACTCTTCTATAGACAGAGAATCCTGAAAGTTTTTAGTATTGCTATTGGTTGATTGATTAATTGAACCTTTTAACATATTAGTTTTTATATCTGATTTAACCTCAGAAGAAGACTTCGCTCTACCTGTTACTTCAAGCTTTATACTGAATAAATCAGGTTTATCCAAATTTTTATCTTGTTTAAGGGATTTTAGATAATCAACTGTTTTCTGATTACCGGAATTATCAGTATTTAGAATGGTTCCTGATGTATTTTTGTTTTCTGAAGATACAATCCCCTCTCCATTTTTTGAAATTGTTTCTTTAATTTCACCCGATAAATTAACATTAGAATCATTACTTGACAGTTCGAAATCTTGCACTAATGTTTTTAATCCATTTTTATTTTCTGAAACCGAAAGAATATCTTTTTCGTTGTCCGGTGTATTTATTTCACTTTGTTTTAATTTTGTAACGGCATCTTTAAATTCACTTGAATTAGGATTTGAATCTATAACAGTTAATTCAGAATTTTGTTCTGCAAACCCTTTAGATAAAGATTCTCCATACTTATTTTTTGAGATTCCTTCTTTTATTATACTATCCAGATCATTAAATCCATTGGAGAATCCCTGAATATCAACTTTTCCTATTTCAAGTTTCAAGTTTTCCTGATTACTAATTATGTTAATTATAACCGGATTGTTAGCTTTTAAAGAACTTAGAATTTGTGAAATCAGGTTATTTATCTGATCATTATTTTCATTTTTCCCTTTTGATTTCTCATCTTTATCGGTGCTTTCATTAACTTTATTTGATCCCGGTAAGTTATTAGAATTAATAGAGTTAATTATATTAACTAAAAGTGTTTTTAGTCCAGTACTTGTAAGAAGTTTTTCATTTGTTGAATCAACCGATTTATTTGAATCTCCTGTTTGCGAGAGATTTATTTGCCCTAAAACGGATAATTTATTAATTAATTCAATAATAGCTTTTAAACCATTTAATGAAGTATCATTATTTTGTAACGCTTCACTTGAGTTTTCCGGATTATTATTATTACCAATATTGAAAGAAAAGATGTTTTCGGCAGAAATTTGCTGTTTGGAAATGTTATTTTGAGATAATGTTAATCCAGTTTCCAAAGTATTGTTGGTTAAATCTGTCCCGACAAAAACTTTTATTATATCAGAAAATAGGTATGAGCTATTACTTAACTTAAAAGTCTTTAAATTTCCAGAATTATCAACAAAATTATTTGCTGGTAAAAAAAGAGGATTAAATTGCATTAGGATTTCGTTATTTTTAAACTCAAATATATTTGCATTCATTTTATATTATCGTAACGATTTAAAATTACTTTATACTAACATTAATTATTGATAGCCGATTGCATTTCCCTATCACCTGGAAACCTAGCAATCTTGTTGGCTGTAACCGGATCAAGTTCGGAAAGAACTTCAGCTGCTTTATTTTTCTTCATTTTATAAATAATATCTCTTGCCGTAGTTTCGGAATAATTTCTAATTATAAGTGCAGCCTTCTTGGGGTCCATTGATTCATACAATTTAGCTGTTTGCTTAATCCATTTTTGATATATAGTATCAACATCAGATTTTGTAAAATTATTACTTATTAAAATTTCATTTTCATTTTTTGGTGCGGAAGTAGTTTGTTCTTCAACAGTTTGTTTGAACTTATTTTGCTTACTTGCCGTTTCTTTAGTATCTGGAACATTATTAACTTTATTCATTGCCGGGACAACCTGCGGAGCTGCGTTCAATTTTAAAGGAGGAGAAACTACGCTATCCTTGGCTAAATTAATCTTTGATGAATCTTTAGCTTCAACCGGTTCGGCTTTTTTATCTAATTGCTTGTTTATTTCTGTAGTTGGATCATTTTGCGATACTGTACTTGAAACGGCAACAGTATCTTTGCTTGAAATAGTGGAAAAATCAAATTTAAAAATATTCGAATAAATCGAATTCAAAAAGATCATTCCACCTGTAACTAAAATAAATGCCGCAGCAAAAACGAGGATATTAAATATTTTCATTTCAGCCTTTATTTCTAATAAACTTTTGGGTAGCAATTTCATTTATTTTGCCTTCATCCTTTAAGTTTTCTTCATGTTTAAAATTTTCTAAATGTGCTTCTTCTAATGTTTGAAATATTTTATTTTCTTTACTTTTTTCAATAAGTTCTTTCATTTTGTCTTCTTTTTGTTTCTCTAATTCTGCAATTTGTTTTTGAATAATTTCAATTTTTTTTTCAAGTGACCTTTTATAATTTTCCACCGCTTTTAGTTCGGATACTTTATTACTTATACGATTTTTTATATTTTCTGCTGCTTCTAAAATCAATTTTTCACGTTCATAAATATTTCTATCAATTTCTAAATCTATAAATGCAATTTCTTTTTGAACTTTCTTTTCTAATAAATTTTTAACTTTTTTTATTGAATCATATTTGAAATTAAATTTTGACATATATATTTAATCAGATTAATGGCTTTTCAATAATTCCGTTTAAACGGGAGAGTGTTAGCTCATAAAGAGTTTTTTCATTCATATCCTGCTTTAAGAATGATCTTAAAAGATTGATTTTAGAAAGTGCATGATCAATTTGAGGATTGCTCCCTTTAACATAAGCTCCAATATTAATTAAGTCTTCTGCTTCTTTGTAAGTTGCCAGTATTTCGTTAAAAATCATTACACGCTGATAATGATCGGTTGTTACAATATCAGGCATTACCCTGCTAACGCTCTGGAGAGGATCCACTGCCGGATATTGTCCTTTATTTGCAAGTTTTCGGGACAAAACTACATGGCCATCTAAAATTGATCTAGCTGCGTCCGCGATTGGTTCATTCATGTCATCGCCATCTACCAGCACAGTATAAAATCCGGTGATGGAGCCATTTTCGGTAGTACCGGCTCTTTCTAATAATTTTGGTAGAATCGCAAACACTGAAGGAGTATATCCTTTTGAAGTTGGGGGTTCACCTACGGTAAGTCCGATTTCACGTTGAGCCATAGCAAATCTTGTAACGGAATCCATCATTAAAACAACATCCATCCCCTGATCTCTGAAATATTCTGCAATGGTTGTGCCTATATAAGCACCCTTTATTCTAACCAGGGCTGATTTATCACTTGTAGCTACTACTACTACAGATCTTTTAAGACCTTCTTCACCTAAATCTTTCTCAATAAATTCTCTGACTTCTCTTCCTCTTTCACCGATTAAAGTAATAACGTTTACATCTGCATTAGTATTTTTTGCAATCATACCAAGCATAACACTTTTACCGACACCACTTCCGGCAAATATTCCTAATCTTTGTCCTTTACCTACTGTTAGCAATCCGTCTATAGATCTAACACCTGTTTGCAGCGGAGTGTCGATTCTTTTCCTTTTTAAAGGATTTGGAGGTTCGCGGTAAATATTTAATACCGAAGAACAATTCAATTCACCTTTTCCGTCAATAGGATTTCCTAATCCATCAATTACTCTGCCCAATAATTCTTTTCCTGCAGGGATTGAAAAACTTCTCCCGGTAGCAATAATTTCACAAGCAGGAGAGATATTATGAACTTCTCCCAAAGCTATAGAAAGAACTTTACCTTCTTTAAAACCTACGACTTCGGATTGGCAAACTTCCTTTCCATTTCTATCCACAATAATACAAACCTCGCCCAATGAAACATTTGGCCCGGAAGAAATAATTACAAGACCCACAACATCGGAAACTTTCCCGTTAACTTTAATCAGGTCTGCTCGCTCAATTATTTTCCTGTAATTATCTATATAGCTTTGTGTTAAAGACATATCAATTAACTTGTTTGAGAAATTTGATTCGGCTCAAAATATTTCTTTAATTCATTAAATTGTGAAATTATTCTAGCATCCACATTTCCTATTTCCGTTTCCACAACACATCCACCCTGTTCAATTCGATCATCCTGCTCAAATTTTATTTTTGAAAACGATTCATCAAAAAACAGACTCTTATTGTTATCTTCATTAAGTATTATATAATCTTCCGGGTGAATTTTAATTATAACTGAATTTGCTCCAAGAATTTTTCTTAAAGAATCTTTTAAAACACTTTCAATTACCGATTCTTTTTGAATTTCCTTTCGTGCAATTTTCTGTGCAATTTCAAAGGAAAGCTGAATAACAAGATCTTCGAATTCACGACCATAGACCGAAATTTTTTCATCCACTGAACATAGAATTTTATTAAACTCATCTACTTTTTTTATAAATCTTTCTTTGTAAGTTTTTTCAATTTCATTTTTAGCATTTTCATACCCATCTTTGAATCCCTGCTCATATCTTTCTTCAAGTTGAATCTGCAGTTGACTTTGGCTAGGTTCTTTCCTCGCTTCCAATTCTTCCAGCTCACTCTTAAATCTGATAGAGAGTTTTTTTGAAACTGCTGAATTTAATTTTATTACACTAGACATAAACTTCTTCTTTGCTTCCTCTTAAATTCAATGTAATTTCTCCGGCTTCTTCAAGCATCTTTATTAAATCAATAATTTTAGCTTGAGCAGCTTCAACTTCTTTCAATTTGACCATACCCATATATTGAAGCTCTTCTTTGAGTAAATCGGACCCTCTTTCCGACATATTAGCAAATATTTTATCCCTTAATTTTTCATCAACTATTTTTAGTGCAAGTGCAAGATCTTTTCTATCAACCTCCCTTAAAACTCTTTGTACATCTTTGTCCTGAATATTGATAATATCTTCAAACAAGAACATCAAACGCTTAACCTCCTGAGCAACATCAGGATCTTGATCATCAAGTCTTTCCAATATTTCTTTGCTCATTGAAGCACTGGTTTTATTTAGAATATTTGCCAGGCTTTTTGTCCCTCCGATTTTACTTAAGGATTGAGACATACTAAAACCGGCCATTTCGTCAACAACTTTTTCAATTTGCTTTAATGTTTGCGGTGAAATTTTACCTAAAGTAGCAATCCGGTAAACTACATCGGTCCTAATGTTTTCAGGCAATTCCTGTAGTGCATCTGCAGTTTGATTTGGATTTAGATGTGAAAGAATTAGAGCCATCGTTTGAGGGTGCTCTTTATTAAGAAAACTTATTAATTGTGTTGAATCGGCTTTTTTAAGTACGTCAAATCCTCTTAAAGTTGTTAAAGATTTAACCTTTTCAATTATTTCAGTAGCTTTACTCGGCCCAAAAGATTTTTCAAGCAATGCTTGAGCGTATTCAATACCTCCTTCAAGAACATATTCACGTGCAGTAGCCATTGCGTAAAATTCATCCATTACAAGATCAACAACTTGGGAAGGTATATTTCTTACTTTTGATATTTCGGTAGAAATCATCTCTACTTCAGCCGCATCTAAATATTTAAACACTTCGGAAGCGGTTTCAACATTTAGAGCTATCATTAATAAAGCAGCTTTTTGAATTCCCGATATATCTGTAGTTTTATAAGATTTCTCAGCCATATCTATTCTCTATAACTCGTCTTCATGAATCCATGAATGAATTAGCTTTGCAGTATCAGTCGGATTTTTTACAACATAATTTGAGATTTTTTCCTGTTGAAGCTTTTTACTTACTGCTTCGTCAGAAATATCATCTTCAATATCCCCAACGGGTAATAATTCCCGTTTGGCTTTTTGTGCAATCTTTTTATTCTGCTGACCTTTGATCTGAGCTTTTGGTTTATAACTTTCAATCCTTTTTTCTTCTAATTGATCAATATCTCCAAGGTTTATCTTTTGGTTTTTTAATTTTGTCATTAAACTTTTCAAAATGAACATAGCCGCACCTATGCTTATAACAATCAGGATTATATTAATATAATTATCAAAATTGTTTATGATTGAAGAAGGTTTATCCACCTGTAAGTCATCTAGCGGTTTGGTTTCAAAAGATATGTTTTCTATTGAAAATTGATCTTTCCTATCCGGATTTACACCAATAGCATTTTTTATAATATCTTCAAGTTTTTTCATTTGTTCAGGAGGACGCGGTTCATAAACAGTTTGTATCTCATCACCTTTTTTAACTTCTTTTGATATGTTATTTATAACGGCAGCAACACTCAGTCTATTAATATTCCCGCTACCCTGAACTACTTTTTGTACTGTTTTATTTATTTCATAATTTGTTGTATTATTTTGACTTACCTGCGAGGTTGAATCACCGGAATTTTTACCGTTATTTTCAGTTTTTGTTGTTTGTTCACTAATAGCCACCTGGCTGTCGGGATCATACAATTCCATTGTTTTTTCGACTTGATCGAAATTGATATCCGCATTAACCTGGATTATAGCATTTCCGGGTCCTAATATATTATCTAAGATAGTCTGAGCTTTTTGAGCAAGATAATTTTCAATTGTTTGTTTAATTTCGTATTGCTTTGAACTTGAAAATGCAACAGGATTATCCTCAAATTCTTTTGAAAGTATTCTTCCTTTTGTATCAATTACCGTTACATTATTAGGAGTTAAACCTTCCACACTGCTTGATACAAGATTTACAACAGCAGCAACATTCCCTTTTGTCATCATATAATTATTTTGCAGCTTCAAAACAACAGAAGCGGTGGGAGTTTTTTCTTCATCTTTAAAAATCGATCTTTGCGGTATAACAATTTGTACACGTGCACCTACAACTCCTTCTTCTTCCATTATTGTTCTGGCAAGCTCCCCTTCCAGGGCCCGTTTGTAATTGAGTTTCTGCATAAATTCAGACATACCCATCGTATTCTTATCAAATATTTCATAACCTACAATTCCTGAACTCGGAATTCCTTTCCCGGCAAGAGCCATGCGTGCTTCATAAACTTTTTCTTTCGGAACTTCTATTGTTTTGCCGTTGTTGTCTATCTGATAAGGAATTTTTTGTGAATTTAAATAATCAACAACTTTCGCAGCATCTTCTTCGGCTAAGTTTGAATATAATGGTGAGAAATTCGGTGCATTTAAAAAGAAAATTAAAATTCCCAATAACACCACAGTAGCAGCAACACTTCCAACAATTAGAATTTTTTGCTGTAAAGAAAATCTGTTGAAAAGATTCAGAATTGCTTCGAGAGGATTTTTATTCATATTATCTAAAATTGGATATTAGTTAATTCTTTATACATATCAAGAGCTTTGTTTCTAATTTCCATTAGAAGATCGAGGCTAGTTTTTGCTTTTTCTGCAGAGATCATTACATCCTGGAGCTCAACATTTTTCCCTGTTACAAAATCATTTGTTATATTGTCTGAATCTAGCTGGCTTTGATTTACACTTCCAATAAAATCCGTTAAAACATTTTTAAAATTTGTATTGTTAGGTTTTTCAGACTTATTAAGAAGATTACTCTGCAGAATGCTGTTTATTTCACCTATTTTCATATTTTATCCTTTTTTATCGAATAAATGCCCAAGTTTTACACCGGACATTGATCCGCTTTTTTGATAGAAATGATAATCTATTATTTCTGCTTTTTTCTGAGGATAACGAACAATAAAAAAACTTTTTTCATCGGCAGATAATTCATCATTTTTAGGTTGTGCAGCTCTTTTTTGCACCGCAGTTTGAATGTGATTTATAGCGTAGTTATCAATATTATTTGTAGAAATTTTCATTTATATCTCCAGTGAATCTTTTGCCATCTGTTTTGAAGAATTTAATGCTGTAAGATTTGCTTCGTAACTTCTCGTGGCTGCAATCATCTGAACCATTTCATCTATTATGTTAACATTAGACATTTGAACGTAACCTTTTTCATTTGCATAAGGACTATCGGGCATATAAACAACTTCACCCGGAGAGTTATCCTGTTGCTGATTTGCAACAAGACTTGAGTCATCATCGCCAGATTGATTTAATGTAATATCAGGAGAATTTGAAATATGAGCTTCATTTGTTGTATTTAACCTTAAAGTGCTCTGCGGCGGAATTCCCTGGAATTGAAAAGGATCTTGTTTTTGAATTACAGATAAAAATTTTCTTTTATAAGGAATCCCGTTTGCATTCCTAACGTCTGAATTTGCAATATTTTCAGCAATGATATTCATCTTTTTTCTTTGAATACTTAATCCTTTTGCTGAAATATTAAATCCGGGAAAATTATCTCCTACTTTCAATTTTATAAACCTCCTCCCTTAATTACATTTTGAAGAGTCTTGAAATAGTCACCGACTTTTTTGGAAGCTAATTTAAACTTAATAGTATTCTTCGCTAATTCAGCCATTTCTTCATCAATATTTACGTTGTTTATACCTGAAACCATATCTTTACTATTATCAACTTTTATTGTGTTTTCACTTTCAAAGTTGATTTGCCCAAAGTGCCTGGGATCAGTTGTCTTTAAATTTTGCATACTCTCGTTGAAGAGATCTTTGAAAACAACATCCTCCCTTTTATAATTTTGAGTTCCGATATTAGCTATGTTTTTACTGATTACTTTATTTCTTAGCGAACAGTAATCAATAAAATCTTCCAATATATTAATGTTAGTTGAAGCCATTTTTTCTCCAATTTTGTAAACTGGAATTTCAAAAGAAATGCCATATCGACAAACTTGAGATTATTTTCGTTATTCTATTATTATTTAGCTGCAGTTTAAATGTGGCAGGCAGTAAGATGGCTAAAACTAACCAGATGTTAATTATTATTCAGAATAATCGAGTACGATTGATTTTGTTTTTCCGCAGGAGCAAATAAATTTAATTTCTTTAATAGTGTCATATTCATCTCTTTTAACAACTATTTTTGCACCATTGTGGCTCTCTTCTTCAACGGATATTTTTGATTTACCAATAATTTTTGTTTGAGTTGCTTTTATTAAACCCTTGCGATTATTAGCGGACTCAATTTCCTTATAAAGTGATTCTTCGAATGTTTCTTTCATACTAAAAAGCCTGATTAATTATTTCCGATATTTTATCTAAAGGTGCTATTACATCAGCAAAACCAGCTTCTATTATTGCTTTTGGCATTCCAAAAACAACACTGGACTCTTCATCCTGTGTTAAACAATAACCGCCGAGCTGCTTCAATTTTCTAATCCCTTCCAAACCATCTTTGCCCATACCAGTCATAATAACACCAAGAGTATTCTTGCCGAAGCCTTCAATAATCGAATTAATCATCACATCTACCGAAGGGCGATGTAATGTTGTTGAAGGTTCTTCAGAAAGAGAAACAAAAAATGTACCTATATTATTTTTGCCAATAGTCATATGAAAACCACCCGGTGCAATATATACTACACCTTTTCTAACAACTTCTCTATTTTCTGCTTCTTTAACCTCTAATTCGCTAATACTGTTTAGTCTATCGGCCAGAGATTTTGTGAATTTCGGAGGCATATGCTGAACAATAAATATTGGACAATTTGTTTTTGGAGAAATATTTGGAATTACTTTCTGTAAGGATAAAGGTCCCCCTGTTGATATACCTAAAGCAATTGCTTTATATTCTAATTTAGGTAAAGATTTACACGATTCTATATCAATATCATATGTCGGAACAGCATTTAATTTTCTAAGTCTTCTTAATCTTTCTTTTAAGGCGCTTTGTTTTACAATCTCTTTTACTTTTTTAATAAGCTCTTCTTTAATCTTAATTATATTTACATTTATATAAGAAAGTTCTTTTGGAATAAAATCTACTGCCCCATATTCAAGAGCTTTTATTGTTGAATCGGCACCCTCAGTAGTTAATGAACTGACCATGATAACAGATGTAGGACAATCTTTCATTATTTTTTGTAATGTTGCGAGACCATCCATCTTCGGCATTTCAATATCCATCGTTACTAGATCGGGATGAAGTTTTTTTACGATTTCATAACCTTCCAGACCATCCCTGGCAGTAGCAATAACTTGAATATCTTCATCACTTTCGAGCATAATAGATAATGATTTCCTCATAAAAGCTGAATCATCAATTACTATTACTCTTATTTTATCTGTCAAGTTATTTTTCCAGTTTATGAATTAATTCACCGATATCAAGAATCATTATAACAGTTCCGTCGCCTAAAATTGTAGAACCTGCAATTCCTTCAATAGTCCCCAAATATGTACCGAGAGATTTTATAACAATTTCTTTTTGACCAATTAAGTGGTCCACTTTAATGCCAAATCTTTTTTCGGCGATACCAACAACAACAACATACTGCCAAATTTTATCTTTATTGCTTGATACCTTATTTAATAATTCATCAACACCTATAAGCGGGATTACACTATCCCTCATTCTAATAACTTCCCGTCCGCTTATTGTATTTATATTATCAAGATGCACCCTTACAACCTCTATTATTGAATTTAACGGGATAACCATTGATTGCTCATCAACTTTAACAATCATGCCGGGAATAATTGCTAATGTAAGCGGAAGCTTAATAATTATTTTGGTTCCTTCTCCAACTTTGGATTCAATATTAATGAATCCTCTAAGTTTGGTAACATTTGTTTTAACAACATCCATCCCGACACCGCGTCCGGATATATTTGTAACTACCTCCGCTGTAGAAAAACCGGGGAGAAAAATAAGGTTATAGACGTCATTTGTTGTAAGTTCTTTTGCTTTTTCTTTTGAAATTAATCCTTTTTTTGTAGCTTTTTCTTTAATTATTTTGGGATCAATGCCTTTTCCGTCGTCTTCAATAGTAATAATAATATGGTTTCCTTCATGAACAGCCGAAAGTGTAATTGTACCAGTGGGCTCTTTCCCTGCTTTTTTTCTATCTTCAGGCCGTTCAATTCCGTGATCGATTGAATTTCGAAT
Source organism: uncultured Ignavibacteriaceae bacterium (assembly GCA_964448105.1). GTDB lineage: Bacteria > Bacteroidota > Ignavibacteria > Ignavibacteriales > Ignavibacteriaceae > CAVQBP01. The sequence goes on along the minus strand of CAYUVK010000003.1, from coordinate 22,094 downwards.
CAGATGAACAAGCGGATCATTGATTTCTTCTATTAAAGTTTTATCTAATTCAGTTTCTTCACCGTTTAGTTCTAATCTTACATTCTTCTTTGACTCTTTTGATAAATCCCGAACAACCCTAGGGAACCGGTTAAATACTTTACCTATTTTAACCATACGGGTTTTCATTACGACCAGTTGAAGTTCATTCATCATTAAATCAATTTGCCTGGTTGCTTCTGCAAGATCGCGGGCAAGTTTAGTTCCCTCGTGTTCAAGTGTAAATTCTGAATTTACTTGTGCCAGTCTATTTCTACCCAATACCAGTTCCGATGCAATATTTAATAGTTCATCAAGCCGTTCAATATCAACTCTTATAGTATTATCTTTTTGTTTTATTTCTTTTAGCTTATCAATAATATTTTTTTCATTTTTATTAGCAGAATTATCGTTACCAGTTTTAATCTCTTCGTCGGCTTCTTCTTCGTCATCATCAGTTATTTCTTCTATCATAACAATGTCATTCGAATCAGCTTGCTCCTCTTTCACAACTTCAGGTTCATTATTTTCTTTTGCCTTTGTTACTTTAGAACTTTTTTTTCTTGCCTTTGATTTTGTCTTTTCTTTCGGAGATTCTTCTTTTGGTTTTATTTCTGCATTATTCTCTAAAGCTTCAAGAGTTGCAGTTAAATTTTCCAAGGCTTCTTCAATATCAACATCTTCATTTATATTATTTTCAATACTTATAAGAAGTTCTCTAATTTTGTCATAAGCCAAAAGGATTGAATCCATTATCCCGGAATTTAACTTAGCTTCCCCTTTTCTTAATTTATTAAGAATATCTTCACATTTGTGAGTAACAGCAGTTAATTTATTTAACCCGAAAAAACCTGAAGTGCCTTTTATAGTATGAAATGATCGGAAAACTTGGTTAAGTAATTCATTATCTTCAGGCCTTTTTTCAAGCTTCATTAAATCAAGATCCAACTTCTCAAGAATCTCCTTAGTTTCTATCATGAAACTTTCAAGGATCTCCTTCATTTCAGGATCTTTTAATAAGGGGTAGTCTTGTACTGCTTCCATATGCTTAAGAAAATAATTTATCTATTTCATCTTGAGAAGTTTTATGATTATTAACAATTGAATCTACCATATCCTGTCTTCCATCTGATTTGGAATAATTTGCATTCGGATCAAAGTGAGAACCTTTGGGAACCATTATTTTATTTGAATCGATATCGCTAATACTGGTCTCTTCAAGATTTAGAATTAGTGAAGCTAACCTTTCCTGCACAGAGTTAATAAGATGATTTACAGCAGCTAATTGCTGGGAAGTTATATCCTGCACTTGGAGTGAAAGGGTTATATTATTGGAGTTATTTTTTATTTTTGATATTAGTTCGGAAATTACAGTATACCTGTTATTAAAATCATCCAACTGTTCATAGTCAGCCAAAAGTTTATCCACTTTTTTATTTTTGGCTAGTTGTTTAACTTGTTTGATTATTTTTTCCTTCTCATCTTTTATTTTGCATATATTTTCAAGCTGTTTTTCAATTTCGATAATATCATTTAACATAATATCAATAATATCCAAAATCTCGGTTGTAGCTAATTCAGTGGCACTAGTTACATTATTTATTTGATTTGCAGCTTTTGGAATTTTACTAGTGCTTTCAGTAATGGAAGAATTAATATTCTCCAATAACGGAACTGTCTCGGACATAAAATCCAATAAACTCTGAATAATTGGAATTAATTTTTGACCATATTTAAAAACAGACTTCAAATCGTTCAGTCTTTCAAACAACTGCGCCATATTTGTTGGTTGACTCATGGTATTACTTTCTAAACTGTGGCTAAAATTTGTTCAATTTTTTCTTTCAAAATATGCGGAGTAAAGGGTTTAACAATATAGTTACTCACTTTTGCCTGCAATGCTTCAATTATATCATCCTTTACTCCTCGTGTAGATACCATTAAAATCGGAAGATTAGCAAATTTCGCATTACTTCTTAGAGATTTAACTAAATCCAAACCTGATATACCAGGCATGTTCCAATCAGTTATCACAAAATTGATTTTATCATCAGAAACTAATTTTTCTATAGCTTCTTTACCTTCAACTGCTTCAACAAAATCAGTATAACCAACATTTCTTAACGAATTAACGACAATTCTGCGCATTGTTACCGAATCATCTACTATTAAAAATTTTAATGACATTTTTTTTTACCTCAATTTAAATATTTTGAAACTTCATATAATATCCTTTTGGGATCAAAAGGTTTGATTAAATAAGAATTAGCTCCGCAAGCCATTCCTTTTTCAATTTCTTCATTTCCGCTCATCGAAGAAAGAATTATAATAGGGACTTCTTTTAGATCTTCATTTCCTCTTATAGCTTTAATCAGCTCGAACCCGTCTACATTCGGCATATTTAAATCCGTTATAACCAGGTTTATTGGTTCAGTTGGAAGTTTTTCTAAAGCTTCCATCCCATCAGAAACCGAGATAATATCATATCCCTTAACAGCGAGGGAAAAAGCTACAAACTTTCTAATCGAAGGCGAATCGTCTGCTAGTAAAATTACCTTTTTCATTTTTTTTATTCTTTTTTATAACCTATTGATTTAGGAAAGCTTAATATTTTAAACGCTTTCGAAATATTATGCAATGTTTCAGAATATCCAATAAATAAATACCCTCCTTTATTAAGGGAATTATATAACTGGTTTACAACTTTTATCTTTGAATTCATATCAAAATAAATAAGGACATTCGCACAATAAATTACATCAAAATTAGACATAGTTCTCATCCCGGTGTTGTCATATAAATTTAATAACTTAAAAGAAACGTGTTTTTTTACTTCCGGGTTTACTATATAATTATTTCCGTCAACTGTAAAATATTTTTTTAGATAATATGCCGGTGTAGTTCTTATGGCATATTCTCTATAAATACCTTTTTTAGCAGTTTCAACAACAGCATAATTTAAATCCGTGCCTACTATTTCAAATTCCAAATTTGGATACCTGGGCATAATTAAATCAATTATGGAGATAGCCACCGAATAAGCTTCTTCACCGGAAGATGAAGCTGCGCTCCAAATCTGTATTTTTGTTTTATTATTTCTATTTTGTTTTTCCAAAATTTCCGGTATTATCGTTTTTATTAAAGCATCTAATTGTGGTTGATTTCTAAAAAAATAAGTTTCATTTATAGTTATTGCTTCATATAAATATTTTTTTTCATTTAGTCCTTTTACATTATCTAAGATATATTCCAGGTAATTATCAAAAGAACCTAAACCCAGATAATTTATTCTTTTTAACAGACGGCTTTCCAACAGATATTTTTTATTATCCTGGTAAAAAATACCGCAATTTTCATAAATAAATTGTCTCCATTTCTCAAACAAAACATTCGACATTATTTGAGTCTTAACAATACTACTTTGTGAAATATCTTTTAAAACTGTACTGGAAAAATTATTCATTCTATTAATAAGTTCTATAACGTCGAGTACTTAATTATTAATATCTCTTTTTGAAAGACAGAAAGATGCTCTTTCTTTTACCATTTCTTCCGAATCATTTGCCAATTTCATTAAAATTTCTTCTGCCTTTGGATGAACAACTTCATCAAGTATCTCTACAAGTTTCAGCCTGTTCCAAAGATTACTATCTTCGGAAAAATCATCAACGAAAAGAACAGCTACATTTTTATCTAAAATAAAAAGTAATTCTAGTGCTAAAATTCTTACTTCTTCATCATGATCAGACAAATATTGGGACAAAGAATCGATTACATTCCTCAACTGAAGTGAAGGCATAGAGCTGTATTTTTCTTCTCCATCCAGCTGAATTATGTCCTTTAGCAAATTCAGAAGTGATTTAACGTTTTGCGGCTTCTGGCTAAGCGTTTTTGCTATAATCTCAAAAACCATTTTGGGGTTTTCCCAAAATTTCGGCGATATAATTTGATCAGTTTCTTCATCATCCCCCAAAATCTTCAAGTATACCGATACGACTTCTTCATCATTAAATACCAGCAATAAGCTGGCAGCAATTTTTTTATATTCTGAGTTAGCATCCAATACAGTCTGAAGAATTGTTTTTTTCATTCGTTCATCAAAGGGAATATCAAATTCAAATTTTTCTTTAAGATTATAAATCGATTTTATTATAGGCCAAACAAGGGGACCTTTAACTTCATTCAATTCTGCAAGAAGGAAAAAGAATGTTTCTTCATCTCCAATTAATCCAAGGCTTTCAATTATTGAAAACTTTATTAATTCGTCTTCTTCCTCGTTGTATTTGGATGCAATAAAACCGAGAGCCGCCGGTGAACCTATTTTTCCTAAGGATTCAATAACTGTCGGTTTATATAAATCATTTAAGCTGTAGAAAGCCATTAAATGATACAAAGATTTTTCAGATTTTAAATTTCCCAAAGCTTCAATACATGCTAAAATTACATTCTCATTTTCATTAGAATTTAAAAGCTTTGTTATTTTTGCGCTTGATTTGTTATCCCCTACTAGCCCTAAAATATCAACAATAAATTTTTTGTAATTATCATCACCTGCATCAATATATTCCAGCATTGCATCGACAGCTTTTGAGCCTATTTTTAGAAGAATTTCCCCGACAAAATTCTTAATTGAGATATCTGATGAAGATACATAAGGCACTATTTTTTTTGCGATATTCTCATCTGCATTATTAATTAATAAATAGGCAACTGAATTCCTTACACCTTTATCAACATCTGTTATATAATCACAAATCAAATCCAGTTCAACCCCAGATAACTCATAATCATAAAGAGATTCCAGGATAATCAATTTTTCTTCGGAGCTTTTCTCCTTTAATGATTCCAATTCTTTGGTAATTTCACGCTCTATTTGTTTCATTATTATCCTGACTAACAAAAAAAAAGAATTGCTATTTGCTGATATTATCGTAAAAAAAAAAATTTTTTAATTAATTTGCCTGTTCTCTTAAAAGATTAAACACTAGCAGCTTCCATCTTTTTTATTTTTTTTAATTCATTTGTTTGAATAATCTTTTGTATATCGATTAGAATCAGAAGCCTATCTTCCAATTTCCCAACTGATTTTATATATTCTGATTCAATTCCTGAAACCATGTCAGGGGGCGCTTCTGTAAGATTGGCCTGTATTCTAAGCACCTCATTTACTGAATCGACTATAAAACCAATTGTTTTGTTATCAACTTCAACTACAATAATTCTTGTATTTTTATCATAATCTTTCTTTTCAATTTTAAGCTTAAGTCTTAAATCAATAACGGGAATAACTCTTCCTCTTAAATTTATTACCCCTTCTACATAATAGGGTGCATTAGGAACCTTTGTAATATGGGTCATTCTATTTATTTCCTGTACATTAAGAATGTCGACTCCAAACTCTTCTTTACCAATATTAAAAGTCACTAATTGCAGTAATTCGGCTGTTTCCGTTTTTTGCTCTTTATTATTAATATTCATTTCTTCCTCTTAGAAATATGATTTCTATCCAATTATTATTATCGAATTCTATTCTAATTTGTTGAGTAAATTATTATATCACAATAATTACCATTTTGTATTTGAGTTTTCAAGATTTTATTAATTTTCCATTATGCCTACTGAATAACGAGTTTCATTTTCGTCATACTCCATATTAATTTTAAACTTGCTTATTAAATCCTGTAAATTATTTGTTAACTTATTTAGGTCTTCTGCGGATTTAGCTATTAATTGTATCCCTTGAGCGCTTTCATTTGAAACATTGTTTATACTTTCTATACTCCTACTAATTTGTTCTGCAGTAGTAGATTGTTCTTCACTTGCACTTGCAACCCGGTTTACATCATCTACAACCTTATTTGATGCATTTATTATTTCTTTTAATGATTCACCGGCTTTATTCGCCATTTCCCTTCCTATTCTAACCTCTTCTGTTCCCTCTTCAATCGACTCGACGGCACCTTTTGTATCCTTCTGTATCTGCTTAATCATGCCTGCAATTTCTTTTGTTGCTTTTATAGTTCTTTCAGTAAGTTTTCTCACTTCATCGGCAACTGCAGCAAAACCTCTTCCCATTTCTCCTGCACGTGCTGCTTCTATAGCTGCGTTTAATACAAGCAGGTTTGTCTGATCAGCAATATCATCAATTACCTGAATTATTTCACCGATCTGATCACTGCTCTTACCTAATTTTTTTACCGTATCTGCTGCTTTAGATACTACATCAGCAATCCTCTTCATCCCTTCAACTGTCTCTTCTACTACTTTTCCACCTTCAATTGCAATTTTTCCTGCTTTTTTTACATTATCTGAAGCCGTTCCCGCATTCTTTGTTGTTTCAAGTATTGTCCCTGTCATTTGTTCTATTGCGGTGGCTACTTCTGAAGTTTGAGAAGACTGCTCCTGGGCACCTGCTGCCATTTCTTCAGCGCTAGATAAGACTTGGTTTGATAAACTTCCAGTTGATTTTACAGTTGATGCTACATCTGCAAGAGTGTAATTAAATGATTCTGCCAGACTATTTATACTATTTTTTATGTTTACGAAATCACCTTTATAATCACCTATCATCCTGGCACATAAATCACCTTTCGCTATTTTTTCTAAAATAATTCTTTGTTCTTCAATTGGATCAATAATAGCGTTTAGAGTATCATTCAATCCTTGTATAATTTCTCTATAACCGCCATTAAACTTATCAGCGTTTCCTCGAGTATTCAGTTTTCCTTCGGTTGCCGCATTTACAAGATGTTTCGATTCATCTATTACTTCCCTAATTGTGGAAGTCATTTTATTAATAACCGGGGCAATCTCATCTTTTTCATCATACATAGGAACCAGAAAAGAAATATCCCCATCCGCTATTCTTCTCATAGATCCAACTATACTACTATCAACCTGTGACACAAATTCATCAAGAACTTTGGCCATTGTTCCAATTTCATCATTTGAATTAATACCGGTTCTTGCTTTAATGTGACCCTTTTGTATCTCTTTAGCCATTTCCAACACATTGGTAATAGGATTAAATACAATCTTATTAAAGAAGAAACGCATGGCTCCTAATCCGAGAATGAAGATTATTAAACTTATAATAAATGCCGTAACTCTGGCGGAAGCAGCTTGTGACGCAATTTCAGCTTTGCTCATTCCTATAACTACTTTACCTACTTCATCCTTATTTGAAATTATAGGATTGAGTTCAAGGAGTACATCATCATCCGAAAAAAAAACCGGATTGACTGGACAATAAGTCCTGAACTTTTGATGAATACTTATTATATTTATTTTCATTATATACAGAGAATTTAGAACCATCCTTTTTTATAACAATAGCAAATTCAACATCATGCATTTCCTTAAATGCTTCAAGCTGAGTTGTAACCGAAGATGCGTCATCGAAGACCAACCCCCCTGCAGATGTCTTGGCTACCATCTGTCCAATCAATTTTGCTTTTTGTTCAAGTGATTCGACCATACTGTTTTTTTGTGTTAACGGAAAATAAAAGAAAATAAATAATCCGATTAGGAAAAAACTACCTGCCAGAATTAATTGAAATTTTTGTCTTATCCCCATTTTATTAAATGATTTCATAATGCATAACTTCTATTTATTGTATTACCCTAGCAATTTTTAGCATCGGCTGATAATTCCTGTTCTTCTGCTTTCAATTGACTCATATTTATAACAATTTTTTGGTTTTCCTCCGTCAACACCTATACCAACAGCAACATTGCCATTTTTTATATAAGATGTTACCCCTGAAATTGAAAGTAAACCTTTGAAAGCAGTTTGTTGTTTTTCTTTATTATTTAACTTATGAATCAAAAAATCTTCAGAAAAAGTATTTATTTTGATTTCAATGATATTATCGGTTTATGGTTGTTTACTTTCTTTCAGAAGCTATAAGAGGTCTTTTAAAAAAAATAAGCGGCATCAAGTAAAAGTAAATGACATTTTCTTGGTTTGGTTATATCATAATATCAATTGAGGGCGCAAAGGAAAGAAAGATTTATATTATTATCGAATTTCAAATTAAATAAAAATAAGCCTGCTAAAATTATATAAAGCTTAAAATATCAATTAAAAAATAAGATACGAAGATTAAAGAAAAATTACCGTCGCTTTTAATTTTGTATAACAAATGATTTTATATAATTATTTTTTCATGACTTCTATTAATAACTTCTTCAAATCATCTGACAAGAATGGTTTGGAAATATAATGTGTAAATCCCTTTGATAGGAATTCATTCTTGTCGGCTTCACTGGCATATGCAGTCACTGCAACTATAGGAATATCTTCAGAATGACTTATCTTTCTAATTTCTTTTACTAAATCAATTCCGTTCATACCTCTTCCAAGATTGATATCGAGTAATAAAACATCATATTGATTTTTGTGAATTAATACTAAAGCATTTTTAGCATTAACTGCAGTATCGACATAATATGTTGTTTCAAGAACTCTTCTCATAAATTCTAATGATATTCCGTCATCTTCAACAATTAATATTTTAGCTCCACTCATTGAAGGTCCCTTTATAGATTTTAAAAATTCTAAATTTTCTTCCTTGTTTGTAGTTATTTCATTCTCATTATATTGCATTGGAAATTTTAAAGTGAATACAGAACCCTTTCCCTCATCGCTTTCGAGATGAATTTGTCCCTTTAACAGCTCTACATATTTTTTAGTAATTGTAAGTCCCAGTCCTGTTCCTTCAAAAGAACGCTCAATACCTTCACTAGCTTGCCTGAACTCCTCCCATATTATTGATTGCCTTCCTTGTGGTATACCAATTCCATTATCAGAGACTTTAATTTCAATAAAGTCTTTTTTGTTCACAATTATTTTACGTGAAGTAATTTCAATAATTCCCTTATAAGTAAATTTTACAGCATTATTAATTAGATTATTAAGAATTTCTCTCAGAATTTTTTTATCCGATTTAATTTTAAAATTATTAAGTTCTGTTTGAACTTTTATAACAGTATGATTATTCTTAGCCGATGGGACAAATAATTCTGCAATTTCAGTCAGCAATGTATTTAGGTCAAAATCAGTATAGTTCAATTCCGGGGTAGTTGTTTCAAGACGTGAAATTTCGAGTATTTTATTTAGGGTTTCAGTTAATCTCCACGAAGATTTTAATATTTTTGCAGCATATTCTTTTTCCTCAGGATTTTTCAAAGTTTCTTCTAATAATTCGGCAAAACCTAAAATACCAACAAACGGGGTACGGAGCTCATGGCTCATATTGGCAAAAAAATGAAATTTCATCCTGTTCATTTCTTCAGCTTTTTCTTTGGCATCAGTTAGCTCTCTAATCATTTTTTTTCTGTCCGTTATATCTTCTTCTAAAGCTATAAAATTAATTATATTACCTTTTTCACTAACTATTGGAGAGATATAAGCAGAAACCCAGTATAATTCGCCGTTTTTCTTTTTATTCAGAATTTCACCTCTCCACTCTCTTTTATCGATAATCGTATTCCACATTACTTCATAATTTTCTTTAGTTGTATAGCTTGACTTTAAAATACTTGGATTTTTCCCTTTGACTTCTTCAAATGTATATCCTGTTAATTCTGTAAACTTAGGATTAACAAATTCAATACAGCCTTTTATATCGGTTATAATAATAGCAGAAGGACTTTGTTCAACGGCTCTTGAAAGGCTTCTCAAATTCCGCTCTGCTAATTTGTTTTGGGTGATATCCAGGTATACACCAACTGTACGAACTGGATGACGTTTTTTACCTTCAACCTCAAAGAATGTTTGTGACTTAGCAGATAGCCAGCGGATCTCACCATCAGGCCTAATTATTCTATATACAACATCCCAAAAGCCATTACCATTTGGATTGTGTGCATCGACTACACTTTCTGTAACCCATTTCTTATCTTCAGGATGAATAAGATTTTGGATCGCCTCCAATGTTATAAGTTCATCCGGTCCCAACCCATGGATTTCCCGTTGTCTTTGAGACCAGAAAATAGTATTATTTATTTGATTATGATCAAAAATTCCAATATTAGAAACCTCAACCGATGCTCTTAGCAACTCAGCATTCTTACGTAATTCTTCCTCAACCCGTTTTGATTCAGTTATATCTGTTATTGTACCTATATAACCGACTACCGATTTATTCTCATCTTTTAATGGAACGGCATTTCCTATAACCCATGTTACTCGTCCATCAGGATGTAAAAAACGATATTCAGCTTGAGAAGATATTTTTGATAAAGCAGCTTTTTTCCATCCTTCGGCAAGAGAAATTCTATCTTCCGGGTGAACAGCTTCCAGCCAGCCATTTCCAATTCCCTGTCCAAAGGTTAATCCAGAAATCTCACACCATCTTGGATTTACATAATCGGTATTTCCAAAAGCATCGATTTTAAAAATTCCAACAGTTGAATGTTCCGCAAGTGTACGGAACAAGAGTTCACTTTCTTTCAATTCTTCTTCGGCAATTTTTCTTTGAGTAATATCTGTATGGGTTCCAAGCATGCGAAGCGGCTTACCTTTATCATCATATTCAAGTATTTTGCCGGTAGATAAGATCCATTTCCATTTATTATTTTTAGTTTTTAATCTGAACTCCACCATGTATTGATCTGTTTTCTCTTCAATATAATCATTATATGCTTTTGAAGTTAATTCTTTATCATCGGGATGAAGCCTTTCTCGCAACAATGAATTCGTTTCAATAAAATTTGAAGGATCATAACCAAGCATTATTGCATATTCCTCATTCACAATTACTTCACCGGTTTGAATATTTAAATCATATAAACCTTGATTAGCTGCAGCTAAAGAAAGCCGAAGCCGTTCTTCATTTTCGACCAATATTTTTTCTTTTTGTCGTTCTTTGCTTTGATCCCTAAAAACGATAACCACACCAATTATCTTATTGTCATCGTCTTTAATCGGTGAACCGCTATCAGTAATGGGTATATGTTTCCCGGTTTTGGAAATAAGTGATGTATGCTCGGATAAACTAATTCGTTTTCCTTCCTTAATTACTTTTAAGACAAGATTTTTAATAATCTCCCTTGTATCTTCATTTACGACTGCAAATACTTCACTAAGGTTCCTGCCGCCAGCTTCTGATTCTTTCCATCCCGTTAGCTTCTCTGCTACTTCATTCATTTGTTTAACATTTCCAGAAACATCAGTTGTTATAACGCCATCGCCAATACTGTAGAGTATAGTTTTAAATTCTTTCTGTACTTCTAAGAATCTTTTCTCATTTATAAATTTATCTTTATAAATTCTGCTTTGTCTTGATTTATAAAGGAATAAGAGGAAAAGAATAACACAAAAGATTGATATAATTAAAATACCAAAAGCAGTTTTTTCCCCTGATATTACTTCCGAATAAATTTCATCTTTATCTATTTTTGATATAATATACCATTCAAAGCCGGGGATTTTTTTCAAATCTGCCAATACATCTTTTCCCCTGTAATCCTTACCCTCGATCATTCCTCTTACTCTTAAAGTACCTTTAACAGCAACAACTTCAGTATCTTTTAAAGGTACAGAAAAAGATAAATCCGAATTATTTTTATATCTTAAATTTGTTAGAAATAGAACTCTATCTTCTTCTTTTCGAGCCAGCAATGTTTCAGCTGTTTTGCTTGGAGAAGGCCATTTTTGTATGATGGAAAAAAGATTATAGGCAGGATCAATTCTTTGTACAATAGCTCCAATCATAATACCGTTATTATCTTTAACCGGTGAAATTAAATCAAAATATATTTGCTTATTTTTTTTGTCATAGTTGAAATCACTGAAAAACACTTCATCATTATCTATTGATTTTTTAATATTTGAAATGGTTAAATTGTCAACTTCTTTATAATCCTGTTTAAAAGAATATAATAATTCACTTTTTGTATTTGTTATAAAAAAGTTTTCATTATAATGATTTGCTATAAATGGCAATAATGTTTTAGATAAATATTCATTAGCTTCTTTACTTTTATTATTTCTGGAAAGTTCAACAGTATATTTAATAAACCTGCCGATTGATGGAAAGAATTTTGCGGTTATTAGTCTTTCTTTCCGCCATTGCAATATCTGGTCAATCTTTAAATCATTAACAGCATTCAGGTAATCATACTTTTCAACATTATTTGTTTTTGTCTCCAGGTTATAATAAAAAACAGCAAATAATACTAATACATAACTCATTAAAAGAATAAATATAAGCAGCGTCCACTTCTTTGATGTTTTTTTCATATATTAATAGTTAATATTTTTTGCCCATTCATAGATATAAAAATTGAAAAGCACCCGCATCTCCCCTTTTTCCGCATTTAATCTATACTTAAAATAAAGCATTTACAAAATTAATACAAAATTTCACAAGTTGAATTCTACATTTTTATCAATCTTCCTAAAAACCCTTACTTTTTAAAGGATATAATTACTTAAACAGATTATCGAAATCCTTTTTTTAACTTTTAACATTTTCAATAAACGGTTGTTGTGGTTAATAAAAGCAGCTGAGATAAGAGATATCAGAGGATTTTGGCCAGTATCCGGGTATAATAAATTGTATCCAAACAGTACATGTTAAAAAACAGTTATTTCATTATTATTGCTGAATAGATACTACCCCTTTGATATGATGATGACCGTTCATTTAATTTTATTATGGAAGAATATTCTTGATTTTCGAATAATATTTTTAACGATTTAAAACTGATTGGAAACGGCACCCAGGGATTTGCTGTATCCATATCATATTCCACAATTAAAAATGAACCTTCTTTGTTTAAATGCTTTTCAATTATTTTTACAAAAGTATTTTTATCTTTCACAAAGTGGAGTGAATTCGCCATAATAATTCCATCCAGATTAAGAGGTATTTCGGCCTTAAGAAAATCCCCATGTAATTTTTTAACCGACACATTTTTAAATTCTTCCAGTGTTTTCTCTAAAGCAGGTTTGTTTTTATCTACAGCATAAATAATACTGCCAGCCGTAAGCAAATCTGCCAATGCTTTTGTGAAGGCACCGGAAACACAGCCTAAATCCGCCCAGGTTTGATTACCTGGTCTAAAAATCTTTTCATATCTTATTAATTCAATTACTTCTTTCAGGAGCATAATTCGTAACTCGATCATTACTAAAATTGAATTCCAATATGAAAAATATTTTTAATATTATAAGTGATTAATTTCCATATGAATAAAAAATTTTTCGATTTCTCTTTATTTTTTAAGAGTCAATTATTCATTATTTAATTTAAATAGATCTTTAGTTAATACTTAACTTGTCACTAATATTCTTGCAGAATTTTTCTTAATTTTATAAAGCTTATTTTGAAAAAATTAGGGAAATATAAATGGAAACCATTAAAGCAATTCTTACTAGGAGGAGCATCCGGAAATATAAAAACAAGAAAATTTCCAAAGATAAAACCGATAAAATATTGAAGGCAGCAATGTATGCCCCATCTGCCTTTAATAACCAGCCCTGGCAATATTTAGTTATTGATAAGAGAGAAATACTCGGTGAAGTATTAAAAATAATTCCGCACGCTGAAATGTTGCAACAGTCAACCCTTGCAATACTTATTTGCGGAGATAAAAATTTAGAACAAAACATTGATCTAATTGTACTTAACTGCGCTGCAGCAACACAAAATGCATTATTAGCAGCTCACGATCTCGGATTAGGTGCTGTTTGGATTAGCGCTTATCCTGTTGAAGAAAATATGAAGGGTTTAAAAAATCTTTTCAAATTACCGGAAAATATAATTCCGATCTCACTCTTATCAATTGGTTATCCTGATGAAAAAGTAATAACCGAGAAAAGATTTAAACAGGAAAGAATTCATTATAACAACTGGAAATAAATTTTTTTGAGTAGTTAGTGATTCCGTACAAATAAAAGGAAGTAATATTAAGCTATGGCAAAAGATTATGATCCTTGTATGCATTCTGCCGAACATATTCTTAACCAGACCATGGTAAGAATGTTCAATAAAGGAAGATCATTCAGCAATCATATTGAGAAAAAGAAATCCAAATGTGATTATCATTTTGACAGAAACCTTTCTTCAAACGAGATTTTGGAAATAGAGAAAAAAGTCAATTCAGAAATAAGAAAAAATCATCCTGTTAAAGAAGAATATTTATCGAGAGAAGAGGCAGAAAAACTTTATTTTTTAGAAAGGCTCCCTTCGGATGCAGGAGATGAAATCAGGATAATTAAAATTGGAGATTATGATGCATGTCCATGCAGCGGAGTTCATGTTAAGAATACTTCAGAGATTGGAGAATTTAAAATAATTTCAACTGGATTTGATAATGGTGTTTTACGAGTAAGATTTAAAATACTTGAATTAAATGATGAAAACCCATAAGCATTATCTATATTAAATAAAATTTCAGATAAGGTGCTTAAAGTTATTAATCTAACAAAAATAAATTTATTTACATGAGTATAATAGTACAAAAATACGGCGGCAGCAGTGTGGCTGATGTAGACAAACTGAAAAAGATTGCTAAATTAGTCGCTGCAGTTAAAGAACAAGGACATAATGTTGTAGTTGTTGTGTCCGCAATGGGCAAAACTACAAACCAATTAATTGATATGGCCAAAGTTCTTTCTGAAAACCCGGAGAAGCGCGAACTTGATATGCTGCTTAGTACCGGGGAAAGAATAACAATGGCCCTTCTTTGCATAGCATTAAATGATCTTGGGATAAAAGCTATTTCATTAACCGGTTCTCAATCCGGAATAATAACAAATGATAGATATAATGATGCAAGAGTTATCGAAGTACGTCCCTTCAGAGTGCAGGATGAATTGGCAAGAAACCAGGTTGTTGTAATAGGAGGATTTCAGGGCGTAAGCTATAAACGTGATATTACCACTTTGGGAAGAGGCGGATCCGATACATCTGCTGTCGCTTTAGCTGCAGCTTTAAATGCGGAAAGATGTGAGATTTATTCTGATGTAGATGGTGTTTATACTACAGATCCTAATATTGTAACAGATGCAAAACATCTCCCGGAAATTTCTTACCAGCAGGTTCAGGAAATGGCAGAAGCCGGAGCAAAAGTTCTTAATGCACAATCAATTCAATATGCAAAAGAAGCTAAGATAGCCATTTATGCAAGGAGCACTTTTAATCCAGGCAGGGAAACAATAATAAGGGAATTTGCGCCAACTGACAGACCAGGTGTAATTGCTGTTGTTCATGAAACCGATATAGCAAGATTTATTTTTATCAATCGAAATTCAGATATGAATCTGAATGATAATTTCAAAAACCTTTTTAATTTTTTTGAAGAAAATGATCTCCCCGTAAAGGAACTTAATTTAATCGATTCTGAAAAGCCGGGCTTATCAAAAGTTTCATTTATTATTTCAAAAAAGAATGTACATAGCTGGGATAAGATCGAAAAAAAATTAAGTGAAATTTATCAAGGTGAAATAAATATCGATCATTCATTCGGAGCAGTTTCTCTGATTGGAGAAGGTTTCAGTCGGGATAACCGGGTGGTATCAGAAACTATTTCTGTTCTTAAAGAAAACAAAATTTCGTATTACGGTTTGGCTACAACTTCTTTCAGGATTTCAATTTTAATTAAAAAGGAATTATTGGAAACTTGTGTAACTATTCTGCATAATTATTGGATTAAAAAATAATCATAACAATTTTGCAGCAACTTTATTTTTTTAATATCAAAATATAACCGGTAAAACATGTAATTACCTTTTCCATCAATTTTGTCTTTAACTAATTGGAGTTTTAGTTTAAGTTAACTGGAATTCAAAACTTGAGATAAAAAATGAAGACTTTTATTTTATGGCTTATTCTTCTATTCCTTTGCTGGCCTTTAGCGATTATAGCAATTGTAATATATCCATTCGTTTGGCTTATTTTGCTTCCCTTCCGAATTATAGGATTTACTTTTTCATTCTTATTTAAATTTTTAGAAAATCTAATTTTACTCCCGTTCAGAATATTGAAGAGGCCATCAAGGGTAAGATAAAACAACCAAAAATTAAAAGCTGAATGAAAACATTAAAAAAAATATTGCTCTTGGTATTAATTTTTAGTATTGCAATGGGATTTCTTGAAGCAATTGTTGTTATATATTTAAGAGAAATTTATTATCCAACGGGGTTTAAATTTCCATTAATGATCATCCCGGATTCAACACTTAGAGTCGAAATTTTACGTGAATTCTGCACATTAATTATGCTGTTATCAATATCTTATATTGCAGGTAAAAATAAACTTCAAATATTCTCTTATTTTCTTTTTTCATTTGCCGTGTGGGATATTTCCTATTACATAGGATTAAAATTAATACTAAACTGGCCGTCGTCTTTTTTAACATGGGATATTCTATTCTTAATTCCTTTTCCGTGGATTGGACCGGTTCTTGCACCACTGATCTCTTCCTTCACCATGATTATTCTTTCATTATTATTTTTTTATCTAAAAAACCAAAATCCAGTTTTTAAAGTTAAATTATTTGAATGGCTATTTATTTATCTAGGAGCTGTTTTAATTTTTATCTCATTCATCTGGGATTACACTGATATTATAATATCCAATAATTTATTCGGCAATATTCTGTCACTTAAACAAAGTTCATTTATAGATATAACCCAAAATTATGTCCCGAATTATTTTCATTGGGATTTATTCGTATTAGGAATTTTTTCAATTATTTTTTCAATTTTCTTAATATTAAAGAGATGCAGATTAACTGGGGAAAATAATAATTGATTTGTTAGTTCAATTGGAATAAATAACTAAAGTATAAAAAACTTTACTTAAAATTTTATTGATTTTCAAAGATCACTTAGATAAAATATAAAGAAAAGTAACTATCCTAAATAATAAGTGGTAACATCTTCAGATGTTTCAACCATTTCTTCCATTGTTTTATTCAATGTACTAAGATTAAAAGGTTTAATAAATATGTTGTAAGGGTGAAGGTTATAACTCTTTATTAAAGACATATAATCCACATAGCCGGTAATAAAGATGTATGGAATTTCCCTAATTTCAGAAATACGTGCCATAGCTTCGATTCCATCTAATTGCCCCTTAAGCGAGATGTCGGTTATAATCATTGAAGGACATTCGTATAAAGCGGACTTAATTAACTCTTCCCCCGATTCAACAATATGAATTACTTTAAATTTACTTTTTTCAATACTTAATTTAATACATTTGGCTGTAATTAAATCGTCTTCACCTAATAACACACTATAATCATTATGCATAATCATACTCCCTTCATTTACACACTTTAACACTCTATTATACGAAACCTTTTAAGGTTTGCTTCATCAAAATAAATAAGAACAAATAAGAGATAAAAATCACTCTATCCAGTACTATAACAAGGGGAAGTGATAATAGTATTAATTAATTGCAAAAGCAATTATTTTTTAAATCAAGTGCTTTATATCATAATAAAATTACGTTGCCAAAAAAAGTTCCAAAATTTTCAGTCATGCAGTTAGTTTTATTTACCAGTGACTCTCTAAGATTTAATTTTTATGTCGGTAATATCACATTTTTTTTATTTTTTTAAGTTAAATTGAGAAAAGAAGCCTGATAATTCTGTTATCAGCTTTATCTTTCTTATCACTTATAAGTTAGAGGATTGGGTGGTAAGCACTTAGCTAATTAATGGAAACCATCCAATCTTTTTTATGCACTATTGTTTAAACAGGGAAAAAATTTCCATTCATTTTAACTATTTTTTCCTTCATTATTACACAAGATTATTATTACATGTCTTATGATTAAGTAATTCATAAAAACTACCCTGGCATATTAATTGAATTTTCATATTGAAATAACAAAACTAGGGAAAACAAATTCCATGAATGAATCAGTTTTTAATTACAATGTTACAATGCAGGAGCTTGATTATTTGGGCATAATAATTTCTGAAGAAGAATATTTGTTTTCCACAAGCACTCTAAAAAAATTCTATGATCTGCACGTTCTATTTGTATTACATAAAGATGAGGAAAAAGCAAAAGCAATATTAAACGAAGCCTCTCTTAGTTTAAAATGAAGCCATCCTTTTTGATCGCATAATTTAGTACAGCATAACTACAATTTCACAACAAATTTATATTGTGACCTAAAGAATCGACTGATTTTTTATCTAATAGGACTGAACAAATGTTATATAACAAAACATTTTACTATATAACAAAACAATAGCTTTATTCGCCGAATAAGCTATCTTCACTCTACCCAATTGTAATCACTATTAATATAAATAATGCCAAAAAATATTATTTTGTACATAAATTTTCATAATATTATCTATATTTAATCTTAATAAGAATTATAGATTAATAGTATCATAATTCTACTTAAAACAATATATTTTAAAATCATTATTCTGATTTATGCCATTTATAAAAATTGCAATAGCCGATCCTGTATTCCTTGTACGGGAAGGTTTTAAGAAAATTATCGAAAATAAAAAGCATCTAAAGTTAATTTCGGAAATAGCTGAAGGGAAGGATCTTTGGATTAAACTGGAAAACTCTAATCCGGATATACTCATTCTTGATTATAATAATAATGGATTTCTTAAATTGGATGATATCCCGAAAATCAAAGAAGCATACCCTACCCTTCAAATAATTATAATTTACAATGACGAAAAGAAAGAAAATATTTTATATATAATTAAGAATGGCGTAAATAGCTATTTAACTAAAGAATGCGGGGATGATGAGATTTGCAATGCTATAGATTCTGTTTTAAAAAATGAGAAGTTTTTTTGTAATAAAATTTTGGATATCATTCTTGAAAAACAATTAGAAAATCAGAATTGTGAAAGTATAAATTTAAGTTTCAGAGAAATTGAAGTAACAAAACTTATTGTTGAGGGTTTAACTAATAAGGAAATATCAGATAAATTATTTATTAGTATACATACAGTTTACACTCACCGGAAAAATATAATGAGAAAACTCCAATTAAAATCACCGGTAGAATTAGTTCTATACGCAATTAATGCCGATTTGATGAAATGAGACAATTAAACTTGGAAGTTTTCAATATGTTTTATTTAATCCAAAATATTTCTAATCTGCATGTAACATTATATCTTTTCAAGGTTTATATCCTATATATTTCTTTTCCTTTTGACACTTTATTTTTGAATTATTTCTCAAATTTTTCCCTTAGTAGTCTAAGAACTTAAGCTAAAAAAATATATATTACTTATAAATAGTTCTATAGGATTCTTGCAAAGGAATATTTATTTTAAATCATTTTATAAATTACCAGGATAATTATAATGAAGTATACTCGCCGCAAATTTATATCAACTTTAGGTACGGGCTCTGCATTGCTTGTACTTCCCGCCATTCCAAAATTCTCCAATACATTTTTTGCAGATAATAAAAGGCTTGGGATTGCACTCGTTGGTCTTGGAAATTATGCTACAAACCAGCTCGCACCCGCACTCCAGGAAACATCACGTTGTTATTTAAGTGGTATCGTAACAGGTACTCCTGCAAAAGCTGAAAAGTGGAAAATTCAATATAATATTCCGGAACAGAATATTTATAATTATGAAAACTTTGACAGGATAGCAGAAAATAAGTCTATTGATGTAGTATATGTGGTTCTTCCCAATTCTATGCATCATGAATTTGTGATTAGAGCAGCCAAAGCTGGAAAAAATGTTTTTTGTGAAAAACCGATGGCTATTTCTGTAAAGGAATGTGAAGAAATGATAGAGACATGCAAAAAAGCTGGCGTGAGACTTTTTATAGGCTACAGGTTGCATTCCGACCCTTATCATATAGCCGCAATGAAGTTTGGAACTGAAAATAGCAGTGGAATAAAATATGTCCAATCGGAATTTGGTTTTAAAATTGGAGATCCTAATCAATGGAGATTAAAAAAATCTCTCGCCGGCGGTGGTGCCATGATGGACCTTGGAATTTATGCTATACAAGCTACAAGGTACACTATAGGTAAAGAACCACGTTCCGTAACAGCACAAGAATATAAAACAGATTATAAAAAATTTGCGGAAGTGGATGAATCAATTACCTGGCAAATGGAATTTCCGGGAGAACATGTTTCCAATTCATTTACTTCTTATTCTTCTCCTGCAAACCGGTTCTACATTGGTACAGACCGTAAATGGTTCGAGCTTTTTCCTGCATTTAGTTACAGGGGGATTAAAGGATCTACTAATGATGGAGAACTGAATTTACCTGAAATAAATCAACAGGCTGCTCAAATGGATGATTTTTCAAAATGCATAATTGATAATTCTGAATCTAATGCAAGCGGTGAAGAAGGGCTTAAAGATCTGAAAGTTATTGAAGCAATCTACAAATCGATTCAATTAAGAATTAAAGTAATAATTTAGAGATTTGAACATCCAAAAGAATTTTACAGAATTTACATAATTCATATTATTAGCATTTAACTTACTTTGAAAATCTCAAAAAACCCGCGTGTGTAAGGCTGTCGGCTTAAATTGTTTTGTTAGGCTTTAAATCCATAAAATTTTATTAATTTACAAAATAAAAGTTTGACTTAATCCAATTCGTTTATAAAGATAGGTTGCAATCGAATATAATATTGGTATATAGAAAAAATTTCCTTTTATCAAGCATGGTTTTCAACTTAATTAATTAGTGCATTTACTTTGAACAGGATACTTTTACCGGAGCACCTAACCCTAAATTTGCAGAAAACCCGAGTGCGTGCAACGCTGTCAGAAGTTATGTTTAAAAAGTCTCTCATAAAAATTAAGTTGTGCTATCAAAATAAATATAAGGAGACTTTTTATGAAAACCTTAAATAAGAATTCATTTACAGGTTCTCATTTTTTCATTGGTATTGATACCCACCTTAAAAACTGGAGAGTTACAATAAGACTCAATGGCTATGAACTTAAAACATTATCCATGAATCCTTCTCCACTTGAACTTCTAAATTACTTAAAAAGAAATTATCCTGGTGGTATCTTTCATTTAGTCTATGAAGCCGGTTTCTGTGGTTTCTGGGCTGTAAGAAAATTTAAGGAACTTGGACTGGATTGTATTGTTGTTAACCCCGCAGATGTTCCTACCTCTAACAAAGAGAAAGTTAATAAATGTGACCCTATTGATTCCCGTAAACTTTCACGTGAACTTGAAAATAAAAATCTTACCGGAATCTATATCCCTGATATTCCTCATGAAGAATTCCGCAGCCTTATGCGCCTGCGTTATCGCATTGTCCAAAACCAAACCAGAATTAAGAACAGAATTAAAGGACTACTGCATACACGTGGTATTAAAATACCCGACCAGTTTACCGGTAACAAACGCTGGTCTGCTGCTTTTATCAAATGGCTTAAAGATGAAGTTAAATTCAACACTTCTGCAGGTAACTTTGCTTTTCAGAATATGATCTCACAATTACTCCAAATTAGAGAACATAATAAAAATGTACTTAAACAACTAAGACAAGAAGCTAAGGACAAACATATTGCTCCAGTTATCTATGCTCTTCAATCTGTTGCCGGCATTGGCTTTATTACTGCTATGGCTCTTTATACTGAAATTATGGACATCAAACGTTTCTCTTATGAGGACCAAACTAATACTTTTGTTGGACTTGTTCCTTCTACTCGCTCTTCTGATGATAACATCTATGCTAACCAAATCTCCTTTAGACAAAATAAATTCTTAAGACCTTTAATCATTGAAGCTGCTTGGAGAGCAGTTCGTGAAGACTCTGCTTTGACTCTCAAATTCAAAGAGCTTACTAAAAGAATGAAACCGCAAGATGCTATTATTCGCATTGCTAAGAAACTTCTTAAAAGAGCTAGACACGTTTGGATTAAGCAAGAAGAATATGTGTATGCTTTGGTTGCTTAAGTTATAATGTGATTGATTCTTAATAGTTAAATAATAAATAAAAGGCTTATTTTTTTATTGGTGCGGACTGTTCATTTAAGCCTGTCCACCAGGGAATCGATGTCCCAACAGTGGGGGTGACCAAATAGTAAAATTTTTGGCACCTCTTTTTTCAATAAATCTTCTT
>CAYUVK010000002.1:0-102160 GCA_964448105.1 uncultured Ignavibacteriaceae bacterium | reverse complement strand
GCTAATATATAACGCAATCAATGTTTTTTCTTCCATTGTGTCGAAGTTGGGCTAAAAAAGGATAACGTGCAAACCTTATTAAAAAAGTTGAGGATAAATTTCCAACCGTTTTTCTTGTATCTTCGGTGTGTTCTTTTCTCATCTACTAAATTTTTAGTGCCATGTTAGATGTGTATAAATAATAATACTATGATCATTTGTACTTAATTGACCAGCAATAATTCACTTAAAGGAAAGTGTTTCGATATACACATTTATTATTAATGCAAAAGCAGCAAAACCCTATCTAACCTGATTGATCCAATTAGCCGGAACAGGTCAGAAAAAGGAATGTCCCTATCCCATGAAAAAAGAGTAATGAAAGCTTCTCCAACTACGGCATCTCTCGGTACAAAACCCCAGAACCGGCTGTCAAGACTATCGTCCCTGTTATCTCCCATCATAAAAAAATAATCTTTCTTAAACGTATAAGAAGTAACCGGTTTTCCCTCAATAGTTACATGGTTCCCTTCGATTCCAACTACCCGTTTTCCATATTCACGGTCAATTGTGGTTCTCCATTGTTCAACATTATTTAAATTTAGAGGAATTGTAAATCCTTTTTTAGGTACTATTAAAGGTCCATAGTTATCTTCATTCCATGACATTCCTTTGGGAAATATTCTTGGTTCAATATAACCTTTAGGTTTAGGAAAAGGATTTAAATATAAAATATGAGATGGGATCCAAAATTCTTTCCCGTTGACAAATACTACTTTGTCAATTATCTGGATTGTATCTCCTGGGGTACCGATGCACCTTTTGACATAATTTACTCCTAATTCGGATGCTCTTAAATTATCCCTTTCTCCAGGCCATTCAAAAACTACGATATCTTTTCTATGTGGTTCGCTAATAGCCGGCAGAGTGAAGTAAGGAATTTTGATTTCAGTAAACGGAATATAATGAGGAGATGATGATCCATAAATAAATTTATTTACCAATACAAAATCACCAACAAGAATTGTATTTTCCATTGAACCGGTCGGTATTCTTGTATTTTGAACTACAAAAGTTATAATAAGAAAAGCAGCGATAGCTGCAAAAAATAGTGATTCGAAAAACTCTTTTGCCTTTTCTTTAGGAGTTTTTTTCTTATTTAATTCTTCCTCGGTTTTTATACCGAAAAATCTCTTTAATCCGCTTTTAAATGACAATTTGTTACTCCGTTTATTTCTTTATTATGCTTCTTTCAAAGCATTTAATTTATCTCTTAAAACTTCATTAACCAACTTTGGATTTGCTTTCCCTTTCGTTTCGTGCATTATCTGTCCGACCAAAAATCCAAATACTTTTTCCTTCCCGTCCAGATATTGTTTAACTTCATTTATATTTTTTTCAATAATGGTATTAATAATATTTTCAATTTCGGATGAATCTGTTATTTGTACAAGATTTTTTTCTTTTACTACATCCGATGGCTTTTTATTTTCTTTCAACATTTCCTGAAAAACTTCTTTACCGATTTTACCATTTATCGTACCGTTATTAATTATGTTTATGAGTTCTGCTAAATTTTCCGGCTGAACCGGGAAATTATCAATATCTATTTTTTCTTCATTTATTACTTTAAGTACATCTCCCATAACCCAGTTGCTGGCAGATTTATAATCATCGGTTACATTAATTACTTTTTCGTAGTAATCAGCAGTACCTCTATTTTGTGTAAGCAGTTCGGCATCATATTCAGGTAAACTATATTTTTTTATTAATCTTTCTTTTCTTTTTTCAGGAAGCTCAGGAAGGTTTTGTGCAATTTCACTTTTCCATTTTTCATCCACAACAACAGGAAGTAAATCCGGTTCAGGGAAATACCTGTAATCATGAGCTTCTTCTTTACTTCTCATTGGCATCACTTCATTAAAATCTGCATTCCACAAAAGAGTTTGCTGAATGATCTTACCGCCATCATTAAGAATTTCAATCTGCCTGTTTATTTCATAGTTAATTGCTTTTTCAACATTACGAAATGAATTCATATTTTTCACTTCAGTTTTTGTACCCAGCTTTTCTTCACCTTGTAATCTAACGGAAATATTCGCATCGCATCTTAAGGATCCTTCTTCCATATTGCCGTCACAAATTCTTAGATATTGAACGATCTGTTTTATCTTGGAAAGGTATTGATAAGCTTCCGCACCGCTCCTAATATCCGGCTCACTTACTATCTCAATCAAAGGAACCCCGCAACGGTTTACATCAACCAAAGTTTCATACCCCTGATCATGGATGGATTTACCGGCATCTTCTTCCATATGAATTCTTTTTATTCCAATTCTTTTATGCGAATTATCTGCCATTATAATATTAATATGCCCATATTCACAAATTGGTTCTTCATACTGGGAAATCTGGTATCCTTTGGGAAGATCAGGATAAAAATAATTTTTTCTTGCAAAGATGGATTTTTCATTTATATTACAGTTGGTAGCTAAACCCATTAAAACCGTAAATTCAACAACTTTTTTATTTAGTACAGGCAAAACTCCCGGATGACCCAAACAAATTGGGCAAATGTTTGAATTGGGAGCATTTCCAAACTTAGTAGAACATCCGCAAAAAATTTTAGAATTTGTTAATAATTGGGCATGAATTTCTAATCCAATTACTGCTTCGTACTTTAAATCCATTTTCCTTTATTTTTAGAACCTTTAATATAAAAAAGAAAAGCAATATATAGAAAGACAATAAGAACGTTAGCAATATCCTGGTGATAAATGGAATCTTTTAACTAATCCAGTTTTACCTTTTTCTCAATTGAGTTTAATAAAGAATCATTCTTTACTAATTGCAGCACTTTTTTTAGATCATCATAAAGAACTCTGTCGGTATTCAATGGAGGAATAACTTCTCTGATTTTTTTGTAGACAATATTTGTTCCCTCCCCACATTTTAAAGGTTTCAAAAATTCTACAGCTTGTGCCGCAGTTAAAAGTTCAATAGCTAAAACATTTTCAAGGTTCTGCATTATTTTATAACATTTCTGTGCAGCAATCGAGCCCATTGAATTATGATCTTCCTGGTTTGCCGAAGTTGGAATTGAGTCAACACTTGCCGGATGAGCCAAAACTTTGTTTTCCGAGACAAGACTTGCAGCAGTATATTGTGCAATCATTAAACCGGAATTTAGACCACCATTTAAAGCTAAAAACCTTGGCAGTCCGCTTAAAGCTCCGTTTACCATTCTTTCAGTTCTTCTCTCAGAAACATTTGCAAGTTCTGATAAGGCTATCCCCATAAAATCCATTGCGAGAGCCATTGATTGCCCATGAAAATTTCCACCTTCTATATGTTCCCCAGTTTCAGAAAAAATAACTGGGTTATCATTTACAGAATTTATTTCGATCTCAACCCTTGAAAGCACATAATCGACAGCATCACGTGATGCACCATGAATTTGCGGTACACATCTTATTGAATACGCATCCTGTATTCTAGTATCATTATCAATGTGAGAGTTTCTAATTTCACTATTTCTAATCAGGGACAAAACATTTTTAGCTGAAGTTAATTGTCCGGGGAAAGGACGAAGTAGATGAAGCTTTTCATAAAAAGCTTTATCAGTTGCTCTTAAAGCTTCATGAGAAAGTGCTGCACAAACATCTGCAAATTTAATTAATTTTTTTGCACGTATAGAGATGAATGCTGCGAAAGCAGTCATCATCTGAGTTCCATTTATAAGAGCTAAACCTTCTTTTGCTTCCAGGACAGCAGGTTTAAGTTTAAATTTCTTTAAACCTTTTTGAGAAGAAATAATCTCCATGCCCCCGGCTTTATCTTCATTTATATTTTTAATTAATTGAACTCTTCCTTTCCCGATCATTGCTAATACAAGATGGGCTAACTGCACAAGATCACCGCTTGAACCAACTGACCCTTGAGATGGAATAACAGGAATAATATTATTATTACCCATTTCTTTTAACAGATCAAGAGTTGATAGCCTTATTCCCGAAAAACCTTTTACAAGTGCATTCAATCTCAAAAGCATCATTACTTTAACAATTTTCGGAGGAAGATTTTCACCGCATCCAACTGCATGGCTAAGAATTAAATTCATCTGAAGCTGGCGAAGATTTTCTTTTGAAACATTTACATTAGCAAATTCTCCAAATCCTGTAGTTACACCATATATAATTTCACCTTTTTCGATCCACTTTTCTACTAATGCTCTTGATCTATTTATTTTTTTTATTGATTCTTTAGATATAATTAAAGTAGGATTATCGCGAAGGAAAGACTCAATCTTGTCAATAGTCAATGAATTACCATCGAGAATAAGATTTTTATTCGCCATTTACCAGCTTTTTAATTTTATTAGAATTTTCCCTGTTTGTCTTATATATAATATGGATTAAATCATTATCATATTTTGTCGATATAACTTCTGCCATAGAATGAATTTTAGCTGCAGTTTTTGAGTCGGCTAAATCAAGATCAACTTTTTCTTCAATATATGTTTCATTAATTAAACCGATTAACTTTTCTTTGAACTTAATAATATTAATTCCTCGCTCCGCAGAAATAATAACGGAATTTTTATATTTATTTCTCACGTAAGCTATTCTATTCTTATCATCCACAGCATCTATTTTATTAAATATCTTAAGTTCGTTTTTTCTATCAGCATCTAAATCCTTTAAAGTTTGTTCAACAATATTTATATGATCTTCGAAATAAGGATGGGATAGATCAATAACGTGAAGAATGATATCAGCATCCCGGACTTCGTTTAGCGTACTTTTGAATGAAGCAATTAGATTCGGAGGAAGTTTTCTAATAAATCCAACCGTATCGTTTAAAAGTAATTTTTGGTTTACCCCGATATCTAATGAACGGGTTGTGGAATCAAGAGTAGCAAAGAGTTTATCCTCTGCAAGAACTCCTGCTTTAGTAATTAAATTAAATAATGTTGATTTGCCTGCATTTGTGTATCCAACTAAAGAGATTCTTATAAAATCTTTTCTTCCTTTACTTTGGGTTTCTCTCTGCAATTCAATTTTGTCTAATTTTTCTTTAAGATGACTGATACGTGTTCTTATTATTCTTCTATCAGTTTCAATTTGCGTTTCACCGGGACCTTTAGTACCTATACCGCCATACTGTTTCGAAAGGTGAGTCCATGCTCTTGTTAATCTCGGCAGCATATACTGAAGCTGCGCAAGCTCCACTTGCGTTTTTGCTTCTTTTGTTTTTGCTCGTGATGCAAATATATCCAAGATTAGTCCGCTGCGATCAATAATTTTTCTATTAATAAGATTCTCAAGATTCCTTAACTGAACGGGCGAAAGATCGTCATCAAAAATAATTAAATCAATATCATTTGAATCCGCTAAAGCTGATATTTCATCTGCCTTCCCTTTTCCTATATAA
This sequence comes from uncultured Ignavibacteriaceae bacterium, assembly GCA_964448105.1. Taxonomy (GTDB): domain Bacteria; phylum Bacteroidota; class Ignavibacteria; order Ignavibacteriales; family Ignavibacteriaceae; genus CAVQBP01. The sequence goes on along the minus strand of CAYUVK010000002.1, from coordinate 96,748 downwards.
AATGCCGAGTCAATTGAATACTTATCCTGTATAATCTTAATTATTGTTTCAGCACCTGCGGTAAATGCTAATTCTTCAAGTTCTGTTAAGTGTTCTTCAACTATTTCTTTGTTAATTTCTCTTGTGTTGAGAGCGACTAAAATAGCTCTTTCGGTTCCGTTCCTACTAACATCTATCATATATTATACAGCAGATCTCCTTCTATTATTTTTATTAAAATATGCAATATTTAATTTACATAAAAGACTCATTATCACTAGCTTAAATTTACCATTTCTTTTTTTGAATTTCTTGCAACCATCATTTCCGCTAATGCAAGAATTAAGGCAATAAAAAGAAAATATTTCCACAATTCAGAACCAAACCTGGATTGCAAAATAATTTTTGCAGGATCTTCTTTTTTATTAACTTTAATATAATGCCCTCTGAAATTTATTTTGTTTAAGTAAACTTTGAATTCATTACCAGTAATATATTTTGTTGTTGATTCCAAAGGATCGGTATTCACACAAAAATCATCAATCATCTTATCTCCGGAATAAACATGATAATTTCCAGGTAAATTAGTATTGTAATATGTAATAAAATTCGGGTTATTTTGGTCTTTCAAATTAATATATTCTTCGGATTTATCCGGCCTGTTAATTTTAATTTGCGGCAGACTTTGATTTGATACATCAATGTTAATACTATTCCCGACTAAATGTTCATTCTCAGTTCTATCTTTTGAAGCAAGATAAAAAGCAGATTTATTTATTAATGGAACAAAAATGCTCTTTAATGGAAAATTACTCCAGCTAAGGACAGGCGCAGTATTCAATATAAAAACTTTTCCTTTTCCTATTTTATATTCACTCAAAAAAGATGAGCCGTCAATTAGCGAAATAATATTTTTCCCTTTTCCTTTAGTTGTAATTTTATAATGAAAATAAATATCGGGAGATTCGATTTTTTTCTTTTCTTTAGAAAAAATATTTTGAAATACCGGGTGATTGAAATCAACATTTTCAAATGTTACTGAATTACCGGCCACATTAATTTTACCGATAGTTTCTTCAGGTTGCGGGAGGTTTAGTTCCGATGTGATCTTTTTAAAATTCTCTAAAGTAGATTTTGCACCCGGCATTAAAAATAATCCTCCACCATTTTCTATGTATGATTTTATTTTAGTGTAATCATTTAAATTATCAGTGCCGATTAGAATTAAAACATCAAATTGGTTCAGATCAAAAGATGATATTTGGTTAATATTTTTTGCTGTAACTTTTAATGCTTTATCTTCCCCGGCAGTTAAAGCCAGACTGACAAATTGTGCATCCTTATCTTCTTCAGTAAAAACTCCTACAGGAATTTCATTAGGTATATAAAAGCTTGTAAATCTTTTATTATCCTGCAATATATCGTCATCTTCTACTTCAGCAAATGCATCATTGTATCCGGTTGATTTTGCAGAAGATTCCATAGTTAAAATTTTTGTCTCCTCAGGTTCCAGGTTGACACTTTGTTGAGCTACTCTTTCGTTATTCACAAAGAGAGATACAACTGTATTTTCAGCGGGGCTGGATGAATAGTTTGTTACTGTTATACTGAAGTTGATAGGCTTATCTTTCTCAAAAATTTGCGTATTAACTTTCAGCTTATCTATGCCGATATTAAATACTTCTTTTCCGGAATAATTAAATGCATATAACTTTACTTTATCATTTAAAATTTCGCTTAGATCAGATAAAGACGATTGCTCGTATATTCTTCCCTTCTGGAAATCAGTTAATAAATAAATCTCTTTGTTAAAATTTTGCGACTGAGAGAGAACTTTAGCGGCTTTAACCATTGCATCATTTAAGTTGCCGCTGTTATTTGATATATCGACAGCATCAACTTGTTTTTTAAAATCCGATAAATTTGAAGTTGGTTTTATTTCATTACCGATACTTTGTTCATTGGAGGGATTTGATAAAAGAATTAATGCTGCTTCATCCCCTTCCTGAAGCTGATTTAGTAATTCATTTACTGTTTCTTTTGCCTGGTTTAAATATGAGCCGTTATTATCAACAACCGACATGCTGAATGTATTATCAAGAATGAAGACAGCAGTTGTTTTTGCAGCCGACGATGCCCCGCCAATTGATATCCCTTTTAAAGTTGGACGTGCAAAAGCCATTACAAGGAAAAGAATAATCATAACCCTTAATGCCAAAAGGAGAAGTTGTTTAATTTTTATTTTCCTGATTTTATTTTTTTGAAGCTCTTTTATAAAAGCAAGTGTGCTGAAATCAACTTTTTTTAACTTTCTCAAGTTTAAAAGGTGAATTAGAACCGGAATTGAAGCAGCAATTAAACCAAATAAAACTGCGGGATTAAGAAATATCATTTATAAAAATTATCAACCAATAAATGTTATTAAAATTAAGGTGAGTTTAAAAATATAATTTTTTTGAATAAAGAAAGGGTAAAAATAATTCATAATTCTTACCCCTTTTTAATAATTTACTGGTTTTCTTTTGCAATCAAATTCAAAGCACTGCCTGCCTTAAACCATTTAATCTGAGTTTCATTCATTGTATGATTTAAGAGTGCTTCATCCTTTGAACCATCTTTATGTTTAATTACAAGTTTCAATTGTTTAATTGGAGCTAAGTCAGTTAAACCAATAATACTAACTTTATCATCTTCCCGTATTTTATCATAATCAGCTGGATTTGCAAAAGTTAAAGGCAGCATTCCCTGCTTTTTTAAATTTGTCTCATGAATTCTTGCAAAGCTCCTTACAATTATTGCTCTGCCTCCAAGGTGTCTCGGTTCCATAGCTGCATGTTCACGGGAAGAACCTTCACCGTAATTTTCATCACCAACAACAACCCAGTCATGACTATGTTTTTTATATGCACGTGCAACTTCCGGAACAGATTTATATTCACCCGTAAAAATATTTTTTACTTTACCGGCTTCACCTGTAAAATAATTAATTGCACCGATAAACATATTGTTGGAAATATTGTCAAGATGCCCTCTGTATCTTAACCAGGGACCAGCCATCGAAATATGATCAGTTGTGCATTTCCCTTTTGCTTTTAAAAGAACAGGCAGATCAATTAGGTCTTTTCCATCCCAAGGTTTAAAGGGAGTAAGTAATTGCAGCCGTTCACTATCCGGTTTAACAACTACTTCAGCATTGGAACCATCCTTTGCTGGAGGAATAAAACCGCTTTCTCCCGGACTAAATCCTTTTGAAGGAAGCTCTTCTCCAACCGGCGGATCGAGCTTTACTTTTTCACCTTTCTCATTCTCTAGTTCATCAGTTATAGGATTAAAAGATAAACTTCCAGCAATTGCTAAAGCGGTAGTCAGCTCGGGGCTTGCAACAAATGCTAGAGTCTCAGGATTTCCATCGTTTCTTTTTGCAAAATTTCTATTGAAAGAAGTTACTATTGTATTTTTTTCTCCTGTTTTAATATCCATTCTTTTCCACATTCCTATACAAGGACCACAGGCATTTGCCAAAATCATTCCTCCAAAATCACTTAAAGTTTTTAACTGCCCGTCTCTTTCGATAGTTGCTCTTACCTGTTCTGAACCAGGTGTAACCGTAAATTGTGATTTAGATTTTAATCCTTTAGCCATCGCTTGTTTGGCAATATTTGCCGAACGATCAATATCTTCGTAACTCGAATTTGTACAGCTTCCGATTAAAGCCACTTCTATTTTATCCGGATAATTATTTTCTTTAACAGCCTCTTTCATTTTAGAGATTGGCCAGGCTTTATCAGGAGTAAAAGGACCATTTAAATGAGGTTCCAATTCACTTAAATTTATTTCAATAACCTGGTCAAAATATTTTTCGGGATTCTTAAGAGCATCTTTATCGGCAGAAAGCTCATCCTGCAATCCTTCAGCAAGAGCTGCGACATCGACACGATCCGTAATACGGAGATACGCCGACATTTTTTCATCAAAAGGAAATACCGAAGTAGTTGCACCAATTTCTGCACCCATATTGCAAATAGTTCCTTTACCTGTACATGATATTGAAGTAGCTCCTTCTCCAAAATATTCTACTATTGAACCGGTCCCTCCTTTTACGGTAAGTATTCCGGCTAATTTAAGAATAATATCTTTAGGGGAAGCCCAGCCATTTAACCTACCTGTTAATTTAACACCAATTAGTTTTGGCCACTTAAGTTCCCATGGCATTCCGGCCATAACATCAACAGCATCTGCGCCGCCAACCCCAATAGCAATCATCCCGAGTCCGCCAGCATTTGGAGTATGAGAATCGGTTCCGATCATCATCCCGCCTGGAAACGCATAGTTTTCAAGTACAACTTGATGAATAATACCTGCGCCTGGTTTCCAAAATCCAATTCCGTATTTCCTGGAAATACTCTCTAGAAAATCGTATACTTCTTTATTTTCAGAGGTTGCCCTAAGAAGATCATCTTTTGCACCTACCTGTGCTTGAATTAAGTGATCACAATGAACAGTGGTAGGAACTGCAGCTTCCTTTTTATTTGCAGACATAAACTGCAGCAGTGCCATTTGGGCAGTTGCATCCTGCATTGCTACTCTATCCGGTGCTAATTCTGCATAGTCTTTTCCTCTTGCTAAGCTTAAAGAAGGAATTTGCCAGAGATGTGTGTATAAAACTTTTTCAGCATAAGTTAAAGGTCTGTTTAATACTTTTTTAACTTCATTCAATCTTTCCTTGAAACCGGAATACCTTTTTTTTATCATTTCAATATTTGCAGCCATAATAAAATCCTTAAAATTTATGTTTCTGTATTTTTTAACAAAAATAATAAAATTGATACTAAATTGCTTAATATTAACTTTTAATAGCTTCCAAATAAATTCATACAATTAAAGTATTATCTTATATATTTTATGTTATACCTTAAAAAGAAGAATTAGTTCAAATAGGTTAGCTAAAAAAATTTTTAACCCAGAATTGTCATTAGAAATATTTATTTGATACAACAAACGGCCAGCTGAAAAGATTAGTATTAGACCAAATTCCTTCAAACCAACTTCGTCGTTTCATCGCTAAGGATAATTTTAAGATTCTATCATTACCGTCTTTTGTAATGTATGAACCAATTGCAAATACTCTATATCGCAGTGTTTTTAATTGCTGATGCGTTTTTGTGTTTAGTATTGCTTGTCTGAATAAACTCATTAAATTATATCCCATCATTACAAAATTTAATGCGGCCTCTGTTGCAAAGAAATCATCTACATTAAAACTACCCGCTCCGAAATCTTCCTTCAATTCCTTTATCCGATTCTCTGCATCTGCCCGGTTGCGGTATGCATTCCATATCATCTTTGCTGACAAGCTAAGGTTAGTTATAAAACAACTGTAACGGTAATTTTTATATACTTCTTCTTCTCCAAATAATCGCAACTGTTTGCCAGTTGACTTCGGGCGTAAGTTTATTTCTTGTCTTACTATTATCATACGTCTTGGTTTTTCCCAACCCGGGCTTTGATACATCGTATCGCTTATCTCTATTCCATCTTCTAATCTCCAATAGGTTTTCTGTCTGGCGATGGCAAGTTTTAGTGGTCTGTAAAACTTTGCCGCTATTATGTAATTAACTGCTTTTACCCGACTTTCTAAGTATTCGAATATCTTTTTATCATAAAATCCGCTGTCTGCTCTTAGCAATCCTATCGTCTTTCCTTCTAATCGTTCAAAGGTGTTTTCCAGAAAATTATAGAAGTTATTTGTTGTATATGTGTTACCGCTCCTTAACCAGAAGTTTACCGTCATTCTTGCTTCTGCCACAAAGGCTATCAACGGATGATGACTATTGCGTCCAGGCTTCTTTGGATTATATCCCTTCTTTGCTCCTTGTTGATTTACATATCTTGTCAGTATCGTCGAATCTAAATCTAATGTGTAGTTGTCTAATTTTATCTCCTTAAAGAACCAGTTGAACAACTCGGTAAATACCCGTTGGTTATCTCCTTGTCCGAATTTCTTAAAATATCTTTGGAAGGATTTATGACCCGCCATCTGTTTCCATCCAAATATCTTTTGAATCACTTTGTCCATTCTTGTGACTTCTAAATGTTCAAAGCGGCTGGCTCCGCTCCATATGCTTACCCAAAAATTGTTTATCAACTGTATTGGGTTATAACCTCGATTTGAATTCTGTGCAGGTAGTGGAAGGCGTTCTAATACTTCGTTTATCTTTGTCTTCTCAATCAACTTTTTCATCAAAATCATTCCGCCCCAAGGAGTGATTTCTTTATCGGTAAATTCTATTTTTAGTTCCATTGGTTTGTCTGTTTTTCTTACAAAAATTGTTATCGCTTTTTCTTTTCTCGAATATAACTTATCTTATTATTTAAAAACATCTTAGCTCTTCATTTCTCTAATGGCGGTCATTAGAAATTATTGACTAATGACATATTTGGGTTTAAATATTTACTAGAATCATTTTACATATCTATAAAGATCTAACTAATAACTTTACAGTTATATTTTAAGATATAGAATATTTATTTTTCTTAGATCCTTTAAGTGTAGGAAAATTCTACAAGTTCTTATTTTACAAATAATTAACTGAATTATTACTTAACCATAGTAATAATTACTTGTAACGATATCTTACCCTCTTAATACCTTTAAAATTAACGCACTTACAACACTTTAAATAGAAAGGCACAATAATTGATTAAATAATAAACCCAGTTAAAAATTAGTAATCTGGATAACTTCTGAATAAAGGAGGATAACAGAAGTAAATGAATACCGGACAATCAATGCTTTCCATATTAGCAATCTTGCTTTTATCAATTATTACTTTAAGGGTGAATAAAAGTTTTTTAACAACCAACGATATTATGATGGAATCAAAATTTGGAATATTGGCAACTTCTCTGGCTCAATCAATAATACAGGAAGCTAATAATAAAGCATTTGATGTAAATACTGCAAACGGGAATACAGTCACTAATGCAGTTTTACTAACACCTTCAGGCAATTTGAACCCGGAAAGCGGAGAACGTTACCCCTTTTTTGATGATTTTGACGATTTCAATAATTTTGATACTTTGATAACCGATTTACCTTCTGCTGTTTATCGGTTACAGTGTTCAGTCTTTTATGTATCACCTGCTAATCTTGATTCAGCTACAAATAATCAAACATGGAATAAAAGAATAGTTGTTACAGTAACGAGCCTTATTTCAAATGATCCTACAAAACTTGCTTCTCAAGACAATATTCAATTGTCATCTGTTTATAGTTATTGGATTTCTAACTAGGTAATAAAAATGGGATTTACTACTATCTTAGATATTATCGGTTCAACTATAATAGGAGGTTTTCTAATACTTCTACTTTGGCGAATCGATGACGCATCAATAAAAAATGTGTATAATAGTAGTGAAGAATTAATTCTTCAAAGAAATCTAACGACTTCAGTAATGATTTTAGAGAAGGATTTTAGAAGAATAGGTTATTGTAAAAATTATTACGCACTACCCACTACCGCTAACATAGTTTCCGCCACAGACACAAGTATAGCTTTTAGATCAGATATTAATGATAATGGGAATGTCGATATTATAAATTACTATATAGGCTCCACATCAGAATTAACTTCGACACCCAATCCCCGCGATAGATATTTATATAGAGTAGTTAATAACGAAATTCCCGTCAAAGTAAATTTAGGTATTACACAATTTAGGTTAACTTACTTCGATGTGTTTGGTAACAATTTAACCCCTCCCATCACAAATTTCAGTTCAATCTCTTCAGTCCAAATTGATGTTGCTGTTGAAAATGTAGTAGGCTATGGTGGAAATACAGCAGGGGAAGAACAAAACAAATATTCAACTGCTTACTGGAGACAAATAAGAGTTTCTGCAATGAATTTATTAAGATAGGAGATTAAAAAAGTGGTAGGAAAAGTATCTCTTCTTTTAGTAATGGGTTTTAGTTTAATATTTTTGATTTTTGGTCAGAATTTTAATTCTGTAGCAATTCAATCAGTAGATAATTATGTAGATTACTATAATAAAACTGTTTCGCACAGTATAGCTTTGGATGGTGCAAATCTAGGTGCTAACGCTCTCTATCTAAATAAAAATTGGACTGCAGGATATAATCTACCAATAAGCGGCGGAAATATAAACGTTTCTATTCAGACTATTGATGCCGGACAGTTTATAAAAAAAATCATATCCGTTGGAACTTTTGAAGGCAAGACAGATACTGTTGAAATTATTACTTCTCCAAGCAGATTTTCTAGATTCGCTTATTATTCTCAGAGTGAAGGAAATGATATAAGATGGATTAGCACCGATACTGTATTCGGACCATTTCATACTGAAGATAATTTAAAAGTAGATAATCATCCTGTATTCGGTGATTCGGGTTATACTACTACTATTGCAGGTGATATAATATATGTAAATAATAAAGAATCAGATGAACCCATCATGCTCGGTCCTTTCGAAGCCCACCGTACTGAAAGTCTGCCGTTAGATGGCTTACAACCATTAAGAGATGCTGCGGTATCGGATGGCAAAGTATTTCAATTAATTTCAACCTCTAATCTAAGATATCAAAATTTTTATTTAACATTTAATTCGGATCAAATTACATACAGAATTCTGGGACAAAAAAAAATATCAGGACATTGGAATAGTTTTGATTCAAGTTATACTGTAGCGGCATCTTCTATATCTAATAATGGAGTTCTCTATCTAAATAGTGCCGATAAAGATGGAGACCCAATTGATATAAATTTAAAAGGAACTGTAAAAGGCAAATTTTCTGTTGTTGGTGATGGGAATATTTTTTTAGATGATGATATAAAATATTCTTCAGATCCGAGGGTAAATTCTTCATCAGAAGACTTATTAGGTATTCTTGCTCAAAATAATGTTTATATAACTGATAACAATTACACTCAGAATATTGAAATTGATGCAGCAATATACTGCCAGGATGGAGGTTTTGGTGCCGCTAACGCTGGAGGAAGAGGTTCAGACGGAGATATAAATTTGTATGGAGGGATTACACAAAATATTAGACGAGCTGTTGGTAGTTATGGTACAAGGCATGATGGCTCCATTTATATTTCAAACGGTTATAATAAGAGATACAGGTACGATAGTCGTTTAATGGTCAAGTTTCCTCCTTTCTTTCCGACTTCAGAAGGTTTTAGAATTCTCTCCTGGAAAGAATAAAGTATAATGAAATTTTGATCTTAAAAATTACTTAAACTGCACGGTAAGAAATTCTTTGATTTTAGATAAATTCTACATTTACCAGATTGAGAATCAAAAAATAAAACCCTTCATTTTTTTCAAATCTAAGAATACTTTGAACATTTCATTATTCTGCAATTGGCATTAATAAGCTTAAAACCCTTTAAAAAAATATAAAACTTAATAAATTATCCTGTCATTAACATTTTTACGTAAAAAATTCAATTAGGACGTAATTTTCATTTTGATACATAGTGCCTATACTCATAATTTAAGATTTAACATAAAAACAAAAGGAAAAGAAAAAATGTTCCGCTGGCATACTTTTAGTAAATAATCGTGGTAATGAACTGTATAATTAATAGTGTTAAAACATTTGAAAAATTAAAAATATGAATTTAGGAGAATCTTTTTTAGCAATCGGAGCAATGGTATTATTATCGGTACTTGTATTAAGTGTTAATAACACAATTTTTAATACCGGCAACAGCTTAAATGAATCAAAATTTGACATTCTTGCAACCTCTATCGGAACTTCAATTATTGAAGAGGCCAGCAATAAAGCATTCGATGAAAACACAGTTGATACTTCCGTAACAAAGACAACCGAACTAACTAACAAATTAGGACCTGAAGGCGAAACACACCATAATTTCGATGACTTTGATGACTACAATGGTTATCAAGGATCAGATTCAACTATGCCTTCTGCAATTTTTGACTATCACTGTGTGGTTGACTATGTTGTTTCAGGCAATCCAGAAAAAATCTCCGGTCCCCGTACATGGCATAAAAAATTAACGGTATTTATTACTAGCAAATCTATGGCGGATACAATCAAATTGAGTACAGTTTACAGTTATTGGTATTTCAGATAGGAATAAAAAAATGGGATTCAATGTATTATTAGATATAATAGGTTCTGTAATAATCGGCGGAATGCTGCTGCTGATTCTTTTCCGCTTAAGTGATTCAGCTACAGAAAATGCATTCAATTATACCGGCGAATTAACCAGCCAGCAGAATCTAGCTACTGTTGTTCAAATTCTTGAACAGGACTTTAGAAAAATCGGCTATTGTGCCAATTGGGAAAAGATCCCGGATCCATCAAAATCCATACTCGAAGCAGATTCAAATAAAATTAAATTTATCTCTGATTTATTGCCGGAAGGAAGTCCTGATGGTAATATCGATACAGTTACTTATTATTTAGGCCCAACAAGTGAATTAGCATCAACTCCCAATCCACGAGATAGATTATTATACAGGGTAATAAATAGTAAATCTGACGGCGGAGTTAATTTAGGGGTCACGGAATTTAAACTTATTTATTTTGATGCACTAGGTGATACGCTTCCATTTCCTATAATAAATCCGGGAGCTGTTACTTCTATGGAAATTAATATCGCCGTTGAAAACACTTCAGGGTATGATAATAAATACTCATCAGTATTTTGGCGGCAAATAAGATTGGCAGCAAGAAATTTAAAGAACAGGTAGGTGTAAAATGACAGGTAAAGCTTCTTTACTTTTGATTTTAGGTTTCAGCTTAATTTTCCTTGTATTTGGTCATAATTTTGCAAGTTTAACTACGCGCGGCGTAGATAACATGGTTGATTATTATGATGAAACCGTTGCACATGATATTGCTGTCAGTGCAGCAAATATGGCTGCTAATGAATTTTTTCTTGATAACAACTGGAATGCCGGCTTTCCGACAACATCATATAATGGAGGAACATTTAAAGTAAATTTCTCAATTGTAGATGCGTTTAGAAAAGTATATAGAATAACATCAGTAGGAAATTTTAACAATATCACAAGTAATGTAGAAATTACATTAAAGCCGAGCAGCTTTTCAAAGTTTGCCTATTTTTCAATGTCTGAAGGAGGGAATATTTGGTGGACGGGAAATGATACTGTTTGGGGTCCTTTCCATACACAGGATCATATCAGAGCTTTCCAGCATCCTACTTTTATGGGGAAAGCATCAAGTTTTAAGAGTTTAATCTATAAAAACAATGAAAAAAGTGACAAGCCAAATTTTAACGGCGGATATGCAAGCGGTGTAAATCTTCCTCTGCCGACAGATGGAGTATCTAATCTTGAAGCCGCTGCAGCTTCTGGTGGTTTTGTTTTTAATAAAGCTGATTATACAAAAGCAAAAACTGTTTATCTGACTTTTGCCGGAGACAGCATAAAATATAAATTTTCCTCAACCGGAAAAGAAACTACCGTATTAGGTAAAACTCTAGCCCCGAATGGGGTTATTTTTGCTCCTGATGTTACTTTAAGAATCAAGGGAACTGTTAAAGGTCAATATTCAATTGGAGCTTCTGGTAACATGGCAAATCAGGGTAGTGTAATATTAGATGATGATATAGTTTATAATTCTGATCCAAGAACCAATCCAAATTCAAAAGATATGTTAGGTATTGTGGCAGAAAACGACGTAGTTATCGCAGATAATGCCGCAAACAATAGCAGTATAAGTATCTTTGCATCAATTTATTGCGAAAATGGTGGATTTACTGCCGAAAACTATAGTTCACGGCCTGTCAGCGGTGATATTAATTTATACGGTGGTATAATACACAAAACTCGTGGTGCTGTCGGTACATTCGATAGTAAAACAGGAAAAACTCTAAGCGGCTTTGCTAAAAAATACAGGTATGACGATAGATTTTTATTAACCTCGCCGCCTTCTTTCCCTGGTACAGGTATGTTCGAAATTGTTTCCTGGTATGAATAATTACGAAAAAAATATTTCATAGAATATTTTTATGCTTCAATTTATTTAGAGATAATAACAGCAAAGATTCATACCTTAACTTAATTTAACCAGCTTCTGTTATTATCAAAAGCCAAATCTTATTTGCTTATTCACCAATTCAAAAATTTTTTAATTTTTGTTTATATTTTAAAAAATAAAAACTACTATCCTCTACAGTTTAGTTACTAAATTACACCCATTAATCCATTAAACATTAAAGTGTAATTGGTACTTTGAAGACTAATTCCCTGACTTTGTTAAAAGACTAAATAGCAAGTGAACCAGTAAATTTCTCATATTAATCATTAATTTTTTTTAATTTTAAAATATTACCTGCCACAGTAAAAGCTACCGATAAATTTTTCGAATTCTACTTTTTCATTTAAAATTTAACTTAATTTCTTTTAGTTATTATAGGGCATTTTTTTTGATGCTATACGCAATAGAGTGTTATAAGGAGGTAATCATATGGGTTTAGTGTTCCTAATATGGTTAATAAAATTATTCGTATCGATAATTTCTTCCTTAAGTTATAATCCACAGCTACTTTACACTTCTCCTGTTAAAAATAAAAATAAAGTAATATCGATTACTTTATCAGTTAATTACTTATTTAGTAATTAACTAGTTTATAAAAATAGTATAAAAATATTTTCCCTTTTATTATACTCTTTAACAACCGCATAAAAAAAGGATAAGATATGAATACAGGTCAAATGATACTAACAATAGGAGCAATGATATTATTATCAGCTGTTATTTTGAGAGTGAATAACAATTTCCTTACAACAAATGAAGTTATGGATGAATCAAAATTTGGAGTATTAGCAATTTCCTTAGCTACTTCAATTATTGAGGAAGCTAATAATAAAGCGTTCGATCAGGTAACTAAAGGAAATCCTATGGATGATCCGAATCTTCTTACACCGGTTGATAACCTTGGACCCGATGGCAGCGAGACATATGAAACTTACAATGATTTTGATGATTTTAACGGGTATACTAAAGATGTTACAAATCTTCCTTCGGCAACTTTTCATATTTCATGTAAGGTAAACTATATAAATCCTGAAATACCCGAGGTTGTTTCTACTAATAAAACATGGAATAAAAAAATTACAGTTACGGTTTCAAGCCCTTTTTCAAAAGATACGGTTAAACTATCCTCTGTATTTAGTTATTGGTATTTCCGTTAGGAGGTAAAATGGGTTTTAGTACAATAATGGATATAATTGGTTCATTTATAATTGGAGGATTGCTTTTTCTTCTTCTTTGGAAAATCGATGATGCTTCAGTGGCAAATATATTTAACAACGGAGAAGAATTAATTCTTCAACAGAATCTTGCAACAACAGCAATGGTTCTGGAAAATGATTTTAGAAAAATCGGTTATTGTTCGGACTGGAATAAAATACCTGCTCCTTCCAAAGCCATTCTTTCTGCCGATTCAACTAGCATTAAATTTCTAACCGATGTAGATGACGACGGCAATGTAGATACAATACATTACTATTTAGGCCCTACATCCGAATTAGCATCAACTCCAAATCCTCGAGATAGATTTTTATATAGAGTTGTTAATAATGAAATTCCTCGCGGAGTTAATTTGGGAGTTACACAATTTAAAATGATTTATTTTGATCCTCTTGGTGATACACTTTTCTGCCCGATCATTCATCCGACTTCAATTTCATCAATAGAGATAAATATTACAGTTGAAAATGTTGTTGGCTATGGCGGAAGCTCTCATGAAGAACAAAAAAGCAAATATTCAAAAGCATTTTGGCGGCAAATTAGATTAGCCGCTAGAAATTTAGGAAACAGATAAAAGAGGTTAAAAATGGGAAAAACATCCCTTCTTTTAGTAATGGGTTTTAGTCTTATCTTCTTGTTTTTTAGCCGGAATTATAACAGTGTTTCTAGCCAGGCTGTTGGTAATTATATTAATTATTATGACGAAACAGTCGCCCATGATTTAGCTGTAAGTGGTGCTAACCTGGCAGCAAATCAAATATTTTTTAATCAGGCCTGGACTGCAGGATACTCAAATATTCAAATGAATGGAGGCACCATAGATGTAAGTGTTAACATTGTAGATGCTGTAAAGAATATAAGGGAGATTGTATCCGAAGGAACATACGGCAAAACAACAAAAACCGTAACAGTAACGATACAGCCAAGTAAATTTTCTAAGTTTGCATACTATTCTATTTATGAAGGCAACGGCATATGGTGGAAAAACCGTGATACCGTATTCGGTCCCTTTCATACTCAAGATTATTTAAGAGCTGCTAATCATCCTGTCTTCGGAGTAACAGGTTATAAAACAACTACTAAAAAATCTTTAATTTACTATACTTCAAAGAGCGCAGACAAACCTGTTTTCCTGGGACCTTTCCAGGATGGAGAAGATTTACCTTTACCAACAGATGGATTACAACCATTAAGAGACGCTGCAACTTCCGGTGGACATAAAATAAATCAGTCTTCTAGTAGTTATACCGACAAGTGGGGACATACCCACACAACTGTAGATACAGTCTACATTACTTTTGTTAAAGACAGTGTTACTATTAGAATGGGTATTGCTAAACCCTCAACAACTTATAAGGTTTCAGATATAGCTCCAAATGGTGTAATCTATGTTCAAGGGATGGATGTTAGATTACAGGGTACAGTTAAAGGACAATATTCCGTTGTTAGTGATGGAAATATTTATCTTGATGACGATATTGTTTATGACTCCAATCCGAAGACTAATCCAAATTCTACAGATTTACTTGGTATTATTGCTCAAAACAATGTTTTAATTACAAACAATTCGGTTAATAATCATGATATAAATATTAACGGTACTATCTATTGCCAGAACGGAGGATTTGGAGCTGAAAGTTATAACACCAGACCTGTAAGCGGGAATATTAATTTATTAGGCGGAATAATTCAAAATACAAGACAGGCAGTTGGTACATTTGATCCATCCAACGGCACTACTTCACATGGCTTTGATAAAAGGTACCGTTATGATGAACGTTTAATGACAATCTCTCCTCCGCTTTTCCCTGGTACAGGAGACTATGAAATTGTTTCATGGAAAGAATAGATGTAATATGATAATGATTATTTATAAAGATAGTTATGATACAAGGTTAAAATCGATAATATGGTGGTTTCAATATTAAACGGAATCTTTTTTTAATACGGTAATTATTTCGTACATATACTTTAATAATCGGCTATAAACATCATAACGTCGCATAAAAAAATTCACTGGTCTTAACTCATTTTAATTATTAAAAACCAAAATATTTTGTGCGCCATATCAATTGACTTTGGAGCTTTAATGCTCTAAGTTTTTTCCCATAAATTTTGTTTTGCAAATACTTATTGATTTTTACTTTTAATAGTTCGAATGATAAGTTAGGTAATTAATTCGGACTTTGTGAGATGAAATTTAATTAATATCCCCCTCCAATATGAATAATTTAATTTAAGACTGAAAAGTCCAAATATTTGCGTTAATAGTGCAAGATATTCTTTAGCTGTTCTGTTAGTTTTCCATTAGTAATTTTCCAAAGTTCTAGAAAATTATAAATAAAGTATTTACAGGATTCTAATATCTAATTGAACGTAATCTTTTATTGATAGGTTTACCTTTTATTTCCGACAATATTAATAGTTTTTTAAATTAAACAAAAATAAATTATTTGAGAGGACTATTTATGAAGATTTATATCATTTTTTTATTGCTATTTTTTTGCTGTTTTCAGTTAACATCGCTTGCTCAGTTTTCCCAAAAGGAATTATCCACAATTAAAACACTTTCGAAAGGATCTGACGTAATTGTAACCGGAAAAATAGCCAAGCAAAAATCCAGCTGGAATAAAAACAAAACAAGAATTTATACAGAGGCAACTTTGCAAGTTGACGAATACTTAAAAGGTAACAACAATGGGAATTCGATAATTGTCACATACGCCGGGGGAGAAGTTGGCGATGTGGGTGAATTGTATACCCATATGCCGAGGTTTGCAAATAATGAAGATGTTTTAGTATTTCTTAAGAAAGATGAAAAGGGGACTGGGTTTAAGGTATTTAAAGGGGAAAATGGAAAGATAAATATTCTTAATGATGCAAAAACAGGGAAAAAAGTTACAAGCTCAAATGTGCAAATCAATTATCTAAAAGCACAAATTAAAAGTTATCTAAAAGAACGATAATTTCACTGGAAGTTCATTGACCAAAGAATTTTTCAGTTTTTGATTTTAATAATAGAGGGCATAATGAAAAATTTTATACTTAAGAATATTTACCTTATACTATTTATACTACTTCAACTGACCTTTAAAAATACTTTTGCACATGATAATAATAATAACTCTTTTCTGTTTAATGGTGAATCGAGTCAGCTTTATGTTTATGATGGACAGCCTGCAAATAGTTATGCAAATCAAGATGGATTTAAATTTTTTAACAGCAACTCTTCAAATAAGAAGATAAGCGTTCAGGTACGGATTTATCTGCTTGGCGATACTCCCGCGGATGTTGAAGTTCCCATTATTTACCGAAAGGTTAACAACGGGAATACATTTTCAATATATGTAAAAAATAATAAAGGGTATTTCTCTATCGGGAATAATAATACTGCCACAGTTAACACAGCAGAATTTGCTGCTTTCCAATGGATCACATTAACAGGTACTTATAACGGTAGTAAATTGAAAATTTATCTAGATAATTCTTTAATAAGTAGTATTAACTTTAGCATGACTTCTGGTTATAATGTTACAAATGGAGTAACAGGTTTATTCATCGGTAAATCAGATGCCGGAGCTTTTAAAGGATTGATAGACCAAATAGAAATTTATAATGATTCTGATGAACCTGATAAGGATAGTGATGATGAAAATAGTAAATATGGATACTGGTCTTTTACGGAAATAAGTTCGGATAACTTATTAGTAGATCAATCAAGGGGAAAAAATAATCTTATAATAAATGATATAACTGAGGTAGTGCCAACGGAAAATCTTCCCTTCTTTGTAGTAAATTCTGCTTCAGATGAAGGGGACGCAAATCCCGGGGACGGAAAGGCTGTTTCTTCAAACGGACAAATTACTTTGAGATCTGCTATTGAAGAAGCTAATTTACTCCCGGGGCAGCATTTGGTTTATTTTTATATTAGTGGAACCCCACCTCTGATTCAACCTTTAACCGCATTACCCGCAATAATTCAACCTGTTTTTTTAGATGGGACTACCCAAAGCGGATATTCAGGCACACCATTAGTTCAAATAAATGGTGCTTATGGAGGTATTACTTTAAGCGGAGGCGGGAGTAAGATTGAAGGTTTATCTGTTAACAATTCTTCAGGTTTTGGATTAACTATAACAAATACTGTCGGAAATAATATTTCCAACAACCAATTATCTGGAATAGTAATAAATTCCTCGAACAATAATATCACGAATAATATTATTACTAATTCTATTAGTGATGGAGTCTCAGTTACAACCGGTGCCGGAAATAATATTTTATCAGGTAATAATATTTCAGGAAATAGTGGGAATGGAGTTTCTATGGTGAGTGCCAATGGAAATTCAATAACAAACAATACGATAAGTTCGAACAACTTAAACGGTATTTCAGAATCAAGCAGTACCGGAATTATTACCGGGAATATAATTACCGGGAATAGTGGTATCGGACTATTATTAACTTCCTCTTCTGGAAACCAAATAACAAATAATACTATTGCATCTAATAACGGGGGAGGTATTTCTTTAATCAATACTTCAGAAACTTTGGATGGAAATAAAATTACCGGGAATTTAACTTTTGGCATATCCTTAAACGCTTCTAATAATACTCTTTCAAATAATTTAATTAGTGGTAATTTCAGTAATGGAATAATCATCAACGGCAGCAATAATAAAGCTGACAATGATTCGGTTTTCAACAACGGAACTTCGGGAACTGGTGCAGGCATATTAGTTGAGACCGGTAATGGCAACTCAATATTAAATAACTCAATTTTTGGAAATTCTAATCTAGGAATCGAGCTAAATACATCGACAAACGATTCACAAACATCCCCTACTCTTAATACACTTTATACCTGGCAGGATGTTACAGCACTACCTAATATTAAAGGAGGTACTGCTATTCAAGGTACTCTTAACAGCACAGCCAGTGAAAATTATAAAATTCAATTTTTTGCGAATGCAAGTTCAAATAATGGTGAAGGAAAACATTATATTGGTGAAACTGTTGCGACTACCGATATATCCGGTCAATCTAATTTCTTAGCAAATCTGAAAGATGCAGTACTTGCTGACGGAGAAACAGTAAGTGCAACTGCAACCAAGTTAGACAATAATAGTAATCCGTTAAGCACTTCCGAATTTTCAGAATCAATTTCTAGATCAACAGATGATGGTCTTCATTATAAGGTTAATACTACATTGGCAGGTATACCTCTTCACTGGAAAGACGGTAAGAGTTCTTACCAAATTGCACAATCAATTGTTGATCTTAGTTATGATAGTGATGTTCAAAAAGGATTTAATACATGGAATACTTTAAGCCAATTGGATTATACACGCAGATATTCTACTAATACCGAACATTGGGGAGGGAATGCGGACGGAGTAAATAATATTGTTTGGATCCCAACATCAACAGAATGGGTAGATACAACAGGTGCTCCTACAAATGTAACAGCTCTTACCAGGATAAGATACAATGCCCTTAATGGTGAAATAACGGATGCCGACATTGCTTTTAATGGTCAGCCAATTTCTCTAACAGGTTTCGGACAATTTTATTGGGCTGATGATGGAGATACAAGTAAGCTTGACGTCCAAAATGTTGCAACACACGAAATTGGGCATTACTCAGGACTGGCAGATTTATATAACCCTGGAGATATAAATTACACGTATGATTTGAAGAATAATAACCAGGGTGCAACGATGTATGGCAGAATTGATGTTGGTGAAACATACAAGCGAAACATACATCCTTTGAACTATACCAATCAGTTAGATGTAACAAATTATGATATTGGCGGCATAAATTATATTTACAGTCATCTTGGTTCAGTAAATTATGACATTGTTTTAGTATTCGATGGTTCGACCGATTTTACCTCTGACGGTATTCTTAATGGATTTACTCCTTCGAAAGATGGTGCAGCAGAACTGATTACTAATTTAAGAATAGGAGATAACATTGGATGGGTAAATGGCACTAATGAGATACATTCTATTGGAAATAATTTTAATCAGATAATAGCTGATCTCGGTCAATTGCAGCCAAATCAAACGGGAAACCTTGCAGACCGAATAACAGCTGCCGAGAATTTGTTCTCCTCTTCTTCAAATAATAAAAAGGTAATATTGTTGTTTACAGCCGGGGAAATCACGCCGATTTCATTAATTACTAATTTAACTCTTGATCCGGAAATAAAAATATATACAATGGGATTTAAGGGAATAAGCCAGGGACAAGATTTGATGAGCTGGCTGGCAAACAAAACCGGAGGAGAATATTATGAAGTTAACAACTCGACAGAAATATCTACAGCAGTAAATATAACCTGGCTTCGTCTGCTTGGTTTACAAATATCTTATTTATCTGAACCTATAAGTAGTAATTTAATTCAAGGTGCACTCAATTGGCAAGGTGCACTCAATTGGCAAGGTGCACTCAATTGGCAAGGTGCACTCAACTGGCAGGGAGCTCTTAATTGGCAGGGAGCTCTTAACTGGCAGGGTGCCCTTAACTGGCAAGGTGGAACACTGGATATGGGACTCTCATGGGAAGGGAGTGAATATACTCTGGAGGTAATTTCACCAAATAAGCAGGATACTATAACTCCGAATAATTATTTGAGTGCAAATAACTTAAAATATGGTATTGTATATTTCGATGGTTATGGAACATATGGTTATCCTTTCAAATATTACAGGATTCATAATCCTGGTATTGGTGCCTGGACATATATAATTGTAGAAAATTCTGCACCATCTTCTCCGGAACCAATAAGAGTTTTTACGGCTAATACTTCCGACTTAGTATTAGATTTTAATTCCAATCAGGAGCGTTATTATTTAACGTATGATCAAAATGGAAATCCAATCCCCTTATTAGTTAATTTCCAGGCTAAATTGACACAGGGTGGTGAAGGCAGTGGATTTAGCGGGGATGAAAAAAAAGCCGGTCAGCCGATTGATGATGCAATTGTCAGTATTAAAATAACATCGCCTGATAGCCAGACAGTTATTGGAAGATTAACACCAGCCGGTAATGGTATTTATACCATTTCACTTCAAACTACTTTACCAGGAAATTATAATGTTGATGTAATCGCTTCAGATAATGTTCCTAAAGACACTCTGAATAACAGCCAATATATAATTACAACTAAGCACTCTTTCTTTGTGGCTCCGACCGAGCAGCCCAAAGAGATAACCTTGACCCTTCCGCCATACCCGGTTTTTGCTAACCAAAAAGTTACATTTGGTACCAGTGCTAAAGTTTATGATGGAAAAGTCGGTAGCAATGGAGATATTAATTTGGGTGGGTCATCCAGTATTGAAGAAGGTGTTGAAGGAGGAGGAGCATTTACTGGTGGTACAAGTATAAATACAGGTAAAATTACTTTTAACGGCAGCATTTCTTTAGGCGGCAGCAGTCATATTACCGGGGATGTAAATAGTGGCTCATCATTAACGAGCGGTACTAGTTGTTATATTACTGGTAGTATAGCCTCTGGAGATTTTGCAAAACTCGGCGGCAGCACAAACGTTACAGGGAATCTTGATGCAGGAGGGGATGTAACTTTAGGTACCTCTGTGAAAATATATGGAAACTTAACGACCTCAGGAACCCTGACTAAATCTACAAATTCAATTGTCTATGGTACACTTACTGACCACGGTGCTCCCGCCGTACCGCAAACTTATACTTCGATTACTCTTCCTCCTGCTACAAGTTTCAATTCAGGTGGAAATGATATTACCTCAAGCAGTACTATTAATCCAGGTTCTTATGGGAAAATTAATCTCGGTACATCCAAGACTCTAAACCTGAGTTCGGGAGATTATTACTTCACCTCTTTTTCCATGGGAGGCAGTGGAAAATTGAATCTAAATGTTACCAACGGGAAAATACGCATCTTTGTAACTGGGAATGTTGTATTTGGAACAAGTGTAGAAGTATCTGTTTTTAATGGCGGACCTGAAGATATCTATTTGGAATCAGAAGGCAACTTTAGTTTAAGCGGAAGCTGTAAATGGAATGGAACTGTTTACACTCCATCCGGAAATATTACAGTTGGAACCAGCTGCCAAATTAAAGGTGCTTTACTTGCAAACGGGAATATTAATATCGGGGGAAGCAGCAAAATATATTATATTAAAATTGTAATATCTGAACAATTATCAGTTCCTAAAAAGATCCAAAATGTCGTACAAATAGTTCCGGATAAAATTGCTCTTGAACAAAATTATCCTAATCCATTTAATCCTGCTACTACAATTAATTATCAGCTGCCTCAAAAAAGCTACGTTACTTTAAAAATATATGATATTCTTGGTAGCCTTGTAAAAACCTTAATAGATCAAGAAATAGAGGCTGGATATCATAGTATTCGCTGGAATGCAAGCGGTTTGGCCAGTGGAGTTTACTTTTACAGATTAAATGCAGGTTCGTTTGTATCTACTAAAAAATTGATATTAATGAAGTAAAAGCTTTAAGCCCTTGATTTTAATGGGAATCAAGGGCTATTTTATTTTTGAGTAAATCTATTAAATTCACATCATGCTATATATAAAACCTACTATCTTTGATTAAATTAGTGGGTTTCTATACTATCTTTTTTTGTTTTCAAATATTACTTTCTCCTGTAAAAATTACTTCTTTAATTTCAAAATTAGGTTCTTTACACCTGAATAAAACGAATTGGGGCCATTTTTTAAAAGGCATTTTATTTGTTGAGTCTATATTCAGAGTGCTTACAAGGAGAAATGAAAGAAACTCCAATTCATCTTTATTAGAAGGAGTGCTAATTAATTAGTCCTTTCATCATTCATTATTAATCCATGTCTCCTTTGCACTTCAAGTGTTAAATTTGAAAATAAAGAATAATTCCTGTTTTTGTAAATTTTGAAACCATGCATTAGGATGACATATGAACACAGGTCAATCGATGCTCTCAATCGGAGCGCTAATACTTTTATCTACAGTAGTTTTACGAGTAAACACAAGCTTCTTAACTACAAAGGAAGTAATGAATGAATCGAAATTTGGAGTATTAGCTATTTCATTGGCTCAGTCTATCATTGAAGATGCCAGTAATAAAGCTTTTGATGCAAACACAGTCGGGAATCCTGTATATGATAAATCATTGCTCACATCGGTAGGCGGTTTGGGACCATCAAATACCGAACACTATCCTGATTTTAATGATTTTGATGATTTTAATGGTTTTACAAAAGATGTAACTAATCTTCCTTCGGCAAATTATCATATTTCCTGCAGAGTCTTTTATATAGATGCAGCCTCCCCTGATGTGGTTTCCAGTATTAAAACATGGAATAAAAAAATAGTTGTTACGGTTACAAGCACATCTTCAAAAGATACTGTCAGGTTATCCTCCATTTTTAGTTATTGGTATTTTTAATTAGGAAGGGAATAAGATGGGTTTTAGTACTATACTGGATATTCTTGGTTCGATTATTATCGGAGGTTTTCTTTTAATTCTCCTATGGCAAATTGATGATTCGGCAGTTAAAAATGTTTATAACAATGGTGAAGAATTGGTTCTTCAACAAAATCTTGCTACTTCGGCAAGAATCCTAGAACGTGATTTTAGGAGAATCGGCTATTGCAAAAATTATAATTTAATTCCCAAAACAAATGTTATAACCTCCGCTACAGATTCAAGCATATCTTTTTTAACAGATGTTAACGATGCTGGAAAAGTAGATACACTAAATTACTATATAGGTCCTACATCCGAATTAGCTTCTACGCCAAATCCACGAGACAGATACTTATACAGGGTAGTTAATGATGAAACTCCAATTGGTGTAAATTTAGGAGTTACACAATTTAAACTGGTTTATTTCGATGTATACGGCGATACATTGTACACTCCAATAACAAATTTAACTCTAATATCTTCCATGGAAATTAATATTGCCGTAGAAAATGTTGTAGGATATGGCGGGGATTCTCCGGATGAGGAACAAGATAAATATTCAACTGCTTTCTGGAGACAGATAAGATTAGCAGCAATGAATTTACAAAAAAGATAAGAGGTCAAAATGGTCGGCAAAGCGTCGCTTATTTTAGTAATGGGTTTCAGCGTTATTTTCCTGATTTTTGGTTTTAATTTTAATGGTATATCAAACCAGACAGTCGATAATTTTGCGGATTATTATAAAGAAACTGTTGTTCATAATTTAGCTTCAAGCGGAGCAAATCTAGCTGCCGATGCTGTCTTCCAGGATAATAATTGGACAACCGGGTATTCCAATCTCCAAATGGATGGAGGAGTAATAAATGTAAGTGTACAAATTATCAATACCGCACAAAATATAAGAAAAATTGTTTCTCTTGCCACATATGAGGGAGAAACCGATACTGTTGAAGTAATTTTATCCCCGAGCCGGTTTTCTCAATTTGCATATTATTCAGAAAACGAAGGAAGTAATATACGGTGGACTGGTAAGGATACAGTTTTTGGACCATTTCACACACAAGATAATCTGCTTTCTGATAATCATCCGGTATTTGGAGTTGAAGGTTACAGGACTACTATAAAAGGTGTCTTACAGTATGTGAATAACGAAAGTTCGGATAAACCTGTTTTTCACGGGTCATTTGATGATGGGGTAGATGAACCATTACCTTCAAATGGTTTGCAGCCGCTTAGGGATGCAGCAGTTGATGATGGATATAAAATTTCACAATCTTCATCGAGTTATACTACTATAGATCATCGTTATATCCCCGGTTATTATACTAGAGTCAATGGACGCCGGCAGTGGGTCCCTGCTCATTATGAAGATATTCCCACTACCACCACAAGTGTTGATACAGTCTATATTACTTTTATGCGCGACAGTGTTCAAATTAAACTAGGTATTGCTAAACCCTCAACAACATACTTGACTTCTGACATTGCTTCAAACGGTATAATTTACGCTGAAGGAATGGATGTAAGACTAAAAGGTACGGTTGAAGGACAATACACCGTAGTTAGTGATGGAAATGTGTATCTCGATGATGATATTGTTTATAATACAGATCCGAGAACACATCCAAATTCAACAGACTTGCTTGGTATTGTTGCACAAAATAAAGTTCTAATTACAGATAACGATGCAACTCAAAATATAAATATTGATGCTGCCATATACTGCCAGGATGCAGGCTTTGGAGCAGATAATTATAGCGGGAGAAGCGTTGACGGGGAAATAAACTTATTTGGCGGAATTACACAAAATATAAGACAGGCAGTGGGGCAGTATACAACTAGTTACAGTGGAAACATTACTATTACACATGGTTTTAATAAAAGATATCGATATGATGAACGTTTAATGCAGATGTTTCCGCCTTATTTTCCCACTACTGGTGGATTTTCAATTGTCTCATGGAAAGAATAAAAGATATAATATTACTTTTTTCACAGGAGAAATAAATAAGAGAAAAAATTATGGAAGGAAATGAATTATACAAAAGAGAAGAACTGCTTGAAGCCTGCCATGATTTAAGATTACCGGTTGCAGGCAATGAAAGTGCAAAAACTTTGGAATTGTTTATTCAAGCAGCCTATGATGATTTTGATAATAAAAATAATTCTGAAGATCATCAATTAAATTCTACTAATGAAGAAGAAATAGATTACGGTAGTATCGGGGATAAAAGCTGGCGGATAAAATATCTTCTTAACAAAATATTATTCTTCTTATAAAAAAGCTAAGTTAAAGTAACAATTAATAAAAGTATAATTTTAACTTTAACCTTTGACTTTTAAATCCCAAAATCATCATTTCTTATTAAAAGAAGAATTGCAGACTGGGGAACAATTAAAAATTTTTCTCTTTCAAATTCAATTTCAAACGCTTCTTTGCGAAGAAAAATCGCCAGGTCCCCTTCCTTAGTTTGTAAAGGAATATACTTCACCTTTTCCTTAGATTCTTTCCAGGGTTCCTCATCAACCTGTGCCGCCAGCGGATAACCAGGGCCTGTCTTTATTACATAACCGCTTTGAATCCTTTCTTTTTCAGCAACACCCGCAGGAAGATATAAGCCGGAGGAAGTTTTTGTTGCATCTTCTTCGGGTCTTATCAATACCCGGTCTCCTACCACTATAAATCTCTCAATATTTTTCAATTTTAACTGCATATTATTTCTAAAAGCATAAATTCTTTCCAAAAATAAAAAATTTTACATTTAAGTTCTTGTTGTTTTAATAAAAAAGTTTAATAAACCGGGGAACAATTTTATAAGATAAAACCCGGTATTTCTTAAATAACTTTTGAAAATAAAATTTTGAATTAATTTTGCTGTAAATAATCTCCTCTCAAAAAGTTTTTTCCATTCATTAATATATTTTCTTTGTGATATAATACTATCAAATTTTTTTTCTCTTTCTTCCAATAAAATACCGGATAATACTCTTGCAGATTCAAATGCAATACCAATACCTTCACCTGCTAAAGGTGCAATTATTCCTGCAGCGTCACCAATCATATAAATTCCTTTTTCTATAATATTCCTTTTACCGAAATAAAGGTTACCTGTTCCGTATAAAGTAGAATTGTTAATCACAATATGCAGATCTGTTTTAAAAAGATTTTTAAAATTGATATTATTATTGAATAATTCCAGCAAATGATTCGTAACAGGTTTAGAATAACTATTTCTATCTTCCAAAAAACAAAGAGTAACCATATTATCATTTACTGCATTTATACCGCAATAAATATGTTCTCCCGAATAAATATGAATCTCATTTTTGTTAAAATCACTAAAATATTTTTCTTTAATATGAAATTTAACACCTGTTAATTTAGATTTTTCATTTACAAATTTTCTATTTAATCCTCTATCTAATATATTCTGCTTGCCGTAAGCTGCAATTACGTTTTTCACTATAACACTTTCTCTTTTATTTAATGAATCAAATATTAGGTTAAAATGATTTTTTAATTTAATTATTTCTATTACTTCAGCAGGCTGAAAAACATTTGTCCCGTTTTCATTTGCTTGCTGCAATAAGAATTCATCAAAAGTTGATCTTTTTAAAGAGTAAGCATTAAAATTTAAGGGAGTTGAAATATCTTGACCATTACTGTTAACAAAGCGGAAGGAAATTATTTCGTTAGGCTTTAAAGATTTAAATTTTTCAAAGAGATTTAATTCCTTTAAATTATCAGTGACTTCTTTTGATAAAAATTCTCCGCAGACTGTTTCCCCAGAAAATAATTTTTTTTCAAATAAGCAAACATTAAAACCTTTTTTAGCAAGATTTATTGCAGCAGTTGAGCCTGCAGGTCCACTGCCGATTATCGCAACCTCGTAATCATAATTCATAATTCTATAAATATATTACAATCAACCACCTGAAAGCCCATTTTCTTTTAATTTCGAACTTGAAAATTTTTGCAGAGCGTAATATTTCCAATAATTCAGATTTTATAAATCCACGTTTTACAGAAACCGGGGCATCATTTTTTACCATTTCACTTTTTGAAAATAAATGAATGAGGATTTTTATCCCGCAATAAGCTAAAATGTTTCTTCTTAAATCATTTATAATTATCCCGTGTTTAGAATTCTCCTTTAAAAGACAAAGTATTATATTCAATTGTTCTTTATTGAAATGGTGAAGAAAAAGCGAGGCGTGAATTATATCAAAATGTTTTTCTTTAAACGGAAGTTTTAAAATATCTGCACAAACAACTTTTAAATTTGCTGAACTCCGTTTTAAATATTTGCAAACCCTAATATTTTTATCAAGGCAGAATATTTCCAAGGTAGAATTATTGGTTTTCATTGATAAAAGCGGAATAGAAGCGCCCGAGCCAGCATCAAGGATTTTGAGATTCTCATAAACTTTCTTGTTCAGTATTTTTTTTATCCCGGTTTTTGATACACTTTCACCCCCAAGATATCTGTTTATCATTTTCAATTCTTGCAAAGCTAAATCTATTCTTTGATCCTTAATAGAAAAATCATCCATAATTTCTTTTGAATGACTTCTTTTAAAAAACATTATGCTCCTTTCATTAAAGCAATTTCCATAGTTAAGCCCGGGCCAAAAGCTACTGCACAAATATTATCATTCTTTTTTACTTCTCCGGAATTAATTATTTCTTTTAAAACAAACAAGATTGAAGCGGATGACATATTGCCGAAATATTTAAGAACATATCTTGATGGGATCATTTTTTCTTCCGGTATTTCCAAACCATTTTGTAATGCATCTAGAATTGCTTTGCCGCCGGGATGCAAAGCCCAATGTTTTATTTCTTCCGGTTTTGTTCCGTTTAAATTTAAAATTCTTTTTAAATTTGGAACTGCTTCATTCATAATAATTTTAGGAAGATCGGAAGACAGGAGCATCTCAAATCCGTAATTACCGATGTTCCATCCCATATATTCGGAAGAATTTTCAAACAAAAGAGAATGAGTAGATATAAGTTTCAGCTTTGCTTTATTTTTGTATTTCTCTGCATTGGAAAACAAAACTGCTGCAGAACCATCGGCAAAAATCATATTTGCAAGAATATTATCGCGGGAAGGTTCCAGATGTAAATGAAGGCTGCAAAGTTCTACCGAAACAAGCAAGGAATTCATTTCAGAATTATTTGCATGATTCATTGCTTCCATAATAGAATTAAAACCTATTAATGAAGCTGCACAACCCATAAATCCAATATTAGTCCTTTTAACTTGCAATGGAAAATTAAATTCCTTAATAATTTCATAATCTAATCCCGGTGCAAAAAAACCGGTACAAGATACTGTAATTAACCTATCAATTTTTTGAGTTTCAATATTATTATTCTCTATTAATTTCGTTACAGCCTCCTTAGTTAATATTACAGACCATTTTTTATACTCTTCCATTCTTTTTTGAGTACAAGGTATTATCAAATTTCCTGTGCTGGAATAAAATTTTTCATTATTGTTATATTCAGCATCAGGAATTACAATGTAACGGGTTTCTATCCCCGAATGACTTGAGGTCGCATCTATTAATCTTGCAATTGACTGTTTTTCCCCCATTCTTTTCTTTAATTCTTCCGCCGCTCTTGGTTGCTCAACTTTATATGGCGGTAAAGAAGTTGAAATATCAATTAACATAAATTCTCACAACTATAAATTTGTATAGTACAACTTAGAATAATAAAATGACAAAAACTTTGACGGCTAAACATATTCATGAAGAATAAAAGTTTTCTATTTGTAATAATCGAGTTAATTATATTTTAATTTATTATTTTTTAAAGTTGTATTGGTCTATTATAGTATTGGTATATGAAGAAAGTTTTATTTATAACATATTTTTGGCCGCCTTCGGGCAAAGCCTCACTTCATTGGCCTTTAAAGATGATTAAATATTTGCCTGATTTTGAGTGGGAACCAACTGTGCTCACAGTAAATGAAGATACTTTCTATCAAAAAGATGAAACTTTACTTAAAGAAATTTCTCCCAGACTAAAAGTAATTAAAACCGGAACAATAGAACCGTTTAACATTTATAGAAAATTGTTAGGAAAAAGGAAGGATGAACCTTTAGTTGCTTCAGAAAGTATGTCACAGACCAAAAAGTCGTTCAATCATCAGCTTTCATTATGGATTAGGATGAACATATTTGTTCCCGATGCAAGAGCCGGATGGTTTTTCCCTTGCGTAAAAGAAGGAAAAAAACTTTTATCTAAAAATAAAGCAGATACAATTATTAGCATTGGTCCTCCGCATACTGCCCATCTTTTAGGCAGAAGATTGGGCTCGATATTTAAAATTCCTCATATTCCTGTTTTTATTGATCCTTGGGCAGATATTGTATATTACAAAGATTTTAATCGAAGCCGACTCACCCAATCCTTAGATAAATACATGGAAACAAATGTTATTAATAAAGCTAAAGAAATAGTTTTTATTACTGAAACAATGAAAAAGGATTATATTAAAAAATACCCGGGGATAAGAGATAAATCACATGTTTTATATTGGGGTTATAATGAAGATGATTTTAGTGAAATCGAAAAAAAAATAAGCGGTTATGAAACTGATGAAGAACTTATAACTCATGCCGGCAATTTGTACGATTATAATAACCCGGTTTTATTTTGGGAATATTTGAAAAGTGAAATAAGTAATGGAAGAAATATAAAAATTAAATTTATTGGAACCATAAGCCCTAAAATTAATGAAATGCTCCAAAAGACAGGTATTTCAAAAAATGTTGAATACCTCGGATTTTTACCTTATAGTGAAATGTTAGAAGAATTATTAAAGAGCGATATTTTATTAATGATGGTAAATGAAAAAAGACACGTGCCGGGAAAACTTTTTGAATATTTAAGAACCGGCAAACCGATCATAGCTTTCGGCAACGATAATGAAGAAGTAAAAAAAATATTAGGGGAAGCAAACGCGGGAAGGATTTTTAATTTTAATGAAAATGTGAGAGAATTTTTTAACACTGCAGCCGGATATAAAAGATATAAAACCAATTTTTCAGTAATTAAAAAATATGATCGAAAAAATATCGCTGAAGAATTAACTAAAATATTGAATAAGTCGATAAATTAAAATCTCAACAAGATATGCACTCAATAAAATTTTCATTTTTCTGCTGTTATAAAAATTGAGGTTGAGAGAAAAGGAATTTTTGTGGTATCTCCCTTAAATACATTCTTTAGTAGAAAGGATTTTAGTTTACTTTCCTTCAGAACATCCAGGGGTGCAGTTATATATTCTATATTTTTAATTCTAAAGCCTGCCTCCTCCAATAATTTTTTTATTCTATTTTTTGTATATATTCTTGCATTAGCAAATTTTTCATGAATCGGGCGTGGAAGCCACGAGAAAAATGGAACTCTGTTCCATGGCAACATTGGTAACCTCGCACCATGGGTTTCAAATATCCACCACTTATTGGGAACAGATATCGCTGCAATTCCTCCGTCTTTTAATAGTTCATAATAAGCTTTAACATTTAGTTCGTTTGTTAAATGTTCAATCACTTCAAAGCTGATAATTCTGTCGAACTGTTTATTGATTTTTTCCTTTTCAATATCAAGAATCTTAAATTCACAATTATTTACATTCAGTTTATTCTTTAAAGTTTGAAACTCTTCCCTATTTCCCTCAAAGATTTCAATTCCTAGACAACTTTTCATGTCTTCTGCAATTAATAGCATCGATGCACCATTTCCACAGCCAATTTCCAAAAGCTCCAAATCTTTTCCGAAAAAATTTGGAATTTTTTTTAATAAATTAATTCTTTTTTGAATTATCCGATCATTAAAATCAGCTGGTCTGCCAATGTAATGATTATCTATAATAAGTTCATCAGGAACTCTTTCTTCAAATTTCATAACAATCCAGGATTCTTAAAAGAGGGTACCGCTTATAGTTCTAACATACAAAAATTTTGTAGAAAAAAATCGACAATAATCAGTTGGATTTTAAAATTGTACTATTTCCTATTTCCAAAAAGCAACACCTAGATGAAATTGATTATCTTTACCGATTCCCGAATAATAAATTCTATAATCATTTCCAATCAAAACTGAAAATGGATAACTTATTTTAGTACACCATCCATTTGTAACATCCGACAATTTGAAAACCGGATTTGCATTATCTTTAATCCAATGTATACCGTTACTCGAATAAGCCATACCGACAGCATTTTGTGTATTATTTCCGTAAGTCATTTTATATTCATTATTAGCATAAACAATAGTTGCATAACCAATACTACCATCTTCCCATGTTTTATCCGGACTTAGAATTGGATTGTTGCCATACTTTTCCCAATGAATACCATCTGTAGAAGTCGCTATATTTATTTTGAATTTATAATCGTTTTGGGGACTTGATTCATAATACATATAATAAGTATCATTTATTTTTTGTACGGAATGTACCCCCAGAAAATATTGACTACTGTCCGATTGCAACACAGGATTAGTATATTTTTCCCAATTAATTCCATCAGCTGAGGTAGCAAACCCAATTTGCCTTTTCCCATAATGAGGCTCCTGCATTCCGGCATAATAGAGTTTATAAATTCCGTTTTCTTTAAATATATATCCCAATCCCACCGTATAATCATCCCAAGCACCAGGCTCACCTGAGATAAGAACAGGATTATAAGCATTAATCTGCCAAATTAGGCCGTCACTTGATTCAGCATAACCAATATCTCCATGTCCCGAATTATATACATTTTCAAACCATATTTTATATTTCCCGTTATCATACATTATTTGAGCCTGATCAACAGCTAAAGTATAATAAGGAATGTCCTGAACACTAAGGATTGGGTTATTTTGATAATCAATCCATTTTAATCCGTTCTGAGTCCAATTAACAAAAATATTTATATTGCCTGTTCCGTTGCCAACCGGATTTAGCGTAATATAGACATCAATTGTTTCATCTTCAATTATTGTTACATATGTTTCTCCACCGTAAATTATTTTCCCTTCATAATTTTTTGCATCTACATTTAAATTCCAATTTCCAGCAGGAACAGCTTCAAAAGAAATCATATTCAATGAATCGCTAAAAACATTAACATTAGTTCGCAATGTATCATAATTTGAACGTGATAATTCTGCAGTTAGTTGTTGAACTTCAGAAGGGACATTTGTTTTTTCAAATTTTAATGAAATTCCCCCTCTTAAAGTTCTTGCCGAATTGATGCCAACAAGACTATCATTGGTACAATTACTAAAAAACAGCACTGCAATTAAGGATATAATTAATATTGATTTTTTCATTTACTATCTCATGTAAAATGATTCATTAATATTTTGTGGCTAACCCTATGACACCATAGTTACTACCAATATAGCCAGTATAATATATTCGATACTCAGAATTGAATTTATTGAAATTTGGATATGCAATTCTATCAGTCCATTTATTGTTTGTGTCGGCAGCTTTAAATACCGGGTTGCTTTCTTTTTCCCAATTAATTCCATCATTTGAAATTGCTAATCCGAATTCATTTGCATCAGCGTCCATATATATCATTTCAAATTTATCCTGTTCATATATAACAGATGGGTATAAAACTCCCGTTCCTTCCCACTCTTGACTAGCTGTTAAAATAGGATTGTTTTTATATTTGGTCCAATTTATTCCATCCGTAGAAAGAGCTAATGAAATTGAATAATAAGGGTAATGCCTGACAGTATAATACATGAAGTAAGTATTATTATACTTTATAACAGATGATACAACAATTTGATACTCTTGATCATCTGCAACTAGAACAGGTTGATTATTCTTTTCCCAATGTAATCCATCCGAAGAAACGGCAAGCCCTATATTCCATTTTCCATATTCATCTTGAAAACCATTGTAATACATTTTATAAATATTATCTTCATTAATAATTGCTCCAGGATAAACTGAATAGTCATCCCAGCTTCCCGAATCGCCGGGGATAAGGACAGGTTCATTTTGAACATTATGCCAGCTTATCCCATCATTTGATTCAGCATACCAAGCATTAAATTTTGCTGAATTATAGAGATTCAAATACCACATTTTATAAATACCATTATCATATAAAATTTTTGCTTGTGCAATGGAGTTGGGAAGGCCGGGATTATCATTTGATGTAAGTATAGGATTTCCATAAAAATCAGTCCATTTATTTCTCCAATTCACAAATATTCTAATACTGCCAGTTCCGTTGCCAACAGGAGTTAAAGTAAGATATACATCTATGGTCTCATCCTCAAGAATAGTAACATCGGTTTCACCGCTGTAAATTACTTTCCCTTCTGAATTTGCTGCTTCAACTGTTAAATGCCAGCTACCTATTGGAATATTTTCAAATGAATATATATTTAAAGAATCATTATTTACATCTATACTTGTACTTAGTGTATCATAATTTTGACGTGCTAAAAAAGCAGTTATTTGATGAACTTCCGAGGGTATAGCACTTTTAGTTATATTTAATGCAATTGAGCCTTTTGATGTATTATCTTTATTAACACCTACTAAATTTTCATTTGAGCAACTATCTAAAAAAATTAAGTTCATGGTTATAATGAATAAAAAAATAATTTCACCCTTTTTCATTTTTCTCCTTTTAAACTTTTATAAAAAAATAAAGAACCTTTCAGAATTTTTTTTGATTATTTATATCTTTTATGATAAAATTAACCATAGTATTTTTTTCATTTACAAACTCTCCCCTAACTTTATAACAGGTTTTCATGCATATCCAATTAAAAAGTTAGAATCAAAACATAGCTTTAATAGATCCGATTTATTTTTATTTTCTCGCAACTCCTAATTGAAGTATATTATTATTGTCCCTTCCCGTATAATATACTCTATATTCATTGTTAAATTTTCTTAAGAAAGGATAATAAATGAAAGAAGTCCAATGATTAACAACACTGCTTAAGTTAAAAATCGGGTTCGACTCATTTTTTATCCAATTAATACCATCTTCGGATGTTGCTAATCCGAATGCCGTTCTATCTTCACTCTGATACATCATAAGAAATTTATTATTATCAAATATAACAGTCGGATATGAAATGCTATTTCCTTCCCACTGCACAGTAGCAGAAATAATTGGATTTTGGTTACATCGATTCCAGGTAATCCCGTCGGCTGAAGTGGCTAAGCTTATTTTGTAATTATCCGTATAAGCATCAGATCTATAGCTATAAAAAATATAATAAGTATTATCTTTCTTGACGACATCGGAAACACCTACTTGAAACTCTATTTCATTTGCCGGTAAAACCGGTTCGGGATACTTTTCCCAATTAATTCCATCATTAGATACAGCTAGTCCGATTTGCCAAATAGAATATTGATCCTGCCAACCATAATAATACATTTTATAATTATTGCTATCCTTTAATACTGCACCAACTCCAACTCGATAATCATCCCAGGTTCCCAGTTCCCCCTTTTGTAATACAGAATAACTAGTGCTTTCATTCCAGTTAATTCCGTCAGAAGATTCAACATACCATATTTCGGCCTGACCTGAATTATAGAGACCAGTATACCACATTTTATATTTGTTATCGTCAAAAATAATCTTGCATTGAGCTACTCCATATGGTATAGACGGATTATCGAAAATTGGATTACTATAATAGTCGACCCATGAATTTTTTCCCCAGTTAACATATATATTAATATTTCCTTTACCGTTTCCTGTTGGCGTTAATGTTATATAAACATCAATCGTTTCATCTTCTAATATTGTAATATCTTTTACCCCTCTATATATAATTTTTCCTTCGGAATTTTCTGCTTCAACTGTTAAATGCCAGCCACCTATAAGAATATTTTGAAATGAAATTATATTTAAAGAATCATTATTTACATCTATACTGGTTCTTAATGTATCATAATCCTGACGGGTTAAAAGAGCAGTTATTTGCTGAACTTCAGGAGGTGCAGCATTTTTATTAATCTTTAATTCAATTGAGCCTTTTGAGGTATCATCTTTCTTAACACCCACCAAGCTTTCTTTTGAACAACCATTAAGTATTAAAAAAAAGATAAGAAAAGTTTTTAATAATATTGAGGTTTTCATTCCACTCCCCGATTTGGATTAAAATAAAACTATTCAATTATTATTTAACAAGCAATCGTTTCTAAATAATATTTGAAAATGAATTATATATTTGTATGTATTTTTTTGAAACAATTTCAGGTGAAAAACTATTTAATACTTTATCCCTCGCAGCCAGTTGGAAATTTTTTCCTCCCGATTTTTCCTTTAAAATCCAATCAATACCGTTTGATAAATCATCAATAGAATGAGGTTCGGCCAAATAGCCATTTTTTTTATGTTCAATCATATCCGGCATTCCACCGATATTAAAAGCCGCAACCGGCGTGCCACATGCTAATGATTCTATTACCGTATTTGGTAAATTATCTTCAATAGATGGTGCAACAAAAACATCCGCGCAATTGTAGCTTAATGCAATATTTTCATTGGTTTTAATTCTCCCTAATAAATTGGTCTTGAATGGAATGTCTGCCAATAGTTCCTGATTAACAGAGCCGAACACAATAATTTCAATTTTGTTTCTTAATGATACATTTTCATTGTACAATTTTATTAAACTCGATTTTAATAAATCAAATCCTTTCCTCTTATCTTTTACGGTCATTGTTCCAAAAAGAATAAAATATTTATCTTTCGGTAAATTAAAAAAAGAAAGAGCTTTATTTTTTTCTACAGGTTTAAATATGTCAATATTTAATGTATTGGGAATTGCTGTAACGAAATAATTTTTTAGTAAAAAACTTTTTCTAACTTCTTCGGCAAGCCAATTACTGCAAGTAACTATGCTGAAGTTTAAATTGTTAAATAAAGATGTTTTTTTTGAAAATATTTTGTGGGAACAATCATTCTTTCCCTTGAATTTTAAAGAAGGACATTCAAGACAATTTGTCTTAAATTTTTCACAGCCTAAACTATAATGACATCCCCCGGTAAAAGCCCACATATCGTGAAATGTCCAAACAATTGGTTTATTTAATTTAACAAGTGATTGGAAAGTTTTAAAAGAAAAAAATCCTTGATTTATCCAGTGCAAATGAATGATATCCGCTTCTTTAATCAGATGATGTTTGGTAACATTTGCTCCCCAATATGGAAAGGAAAATCTGCCTCTTTCTTTTAAAGTTAAATATTTAATAAAAAGATAGTCTAACAGAAATCGTTGGGTATATTGAAATTCTTTTATAGGTGAATCAACAAAAGGAAAAACAGTATTATCATTACTGTACTTTTTTTGAACAAGCATTGATGAGCTTACTCCCGAATTATTCAAGGCTTTATTTAAAGAATAAGCCGCTCTTGCTGCTCCCCCTAATATATCCGAAACACATATGTGAATAACTTTCACTAAACTTTTTTAGCCAGTATTATATTATTATTATATAGATTTTTATTGTTTGGTAAAATACCCGAAATTAATATTCCGACAAGTGTAAAAGGCGAAATAAATAAAACATTGATAAAAATATTTAAATATTTGTTTTTAGTATACAACTTATAATAAAGATATAAATTCCAGAATTGAAAAACAGTTTCAAGGTACTTGGTACTTTTCTCCAAAGCAATCACTTTAAAACCATGTTTTTCCAGTAAATATTTAATTCCAAAACTTGAATACCTGCCAAAATCAAACGGGATTTCATGTTCGTCCCAAACGAATGGTACTGTAAACAAAGCAGTTCCTTCTTTTCTTAATACTCTTCTTAATTCATTCAGAATATTATCCAAATTAAATACATGTTCAAAAACTTCGCTGCTAAAAATTGAATCAAAGATTTCATCTTTAAATGGAAGTTTATTTCCATCATAATATACATCTATTGCTTCTAACTCGTTTTCATGCGGATGTCCCCTGTTGATTATATCGACACCAAAATATTTTTCAACATTAAAAAATTTTATATATGGTTTTGAACCGCATCCAAAATCAAGTAAGTTGCCGCTTAATTGATTCGCATATTTCTTAATTCCATTCAATAAGCCTCTTCTTATAAAAAAGAAAGGATTAATAAATATCCCGATAAATCCAGGATTGAAAGTTTGATTTTTATATATTTTAAGTAATTTATTTATCAAATTTATATGCAAAAATATTTAGTTGTAAATCCATTTCGGGATAGTTTTTGTTGTCTTTATTTATAAAGGGAATATTTCTATCAACAGGCTGCTTTATAAAATATCTAAAATCGTTTTCTGTTAGAATTTTCAAAATTACATCAAGTTTTTGTGTTTGATTTAAAAAAGAATGAAACTCAATGAAAATATTTTCTACTTTGTTCAAGCTTTCTTTACAATCTTTAATAATATCAATTTCAGCTCCTTCAATATCAATTTTTAGCATATCAATTTTTTCTTCATTATCTATTAAATCTCTGAGTCTTACGGAATCAACTTTAACTTTATTTTTATTACCATAAATGGATGCAGCATCTGCACCTTCCAATGAAATTTCAATTCCATTATTGTTTATCCAGACAGCTTTATTGATAACCTGCACATCTTTTTCATTTTTTACATTTGATGAAAGAATTTTTGCAATTTCCGGGTCTGCTTCAAAAGCTTTTATTTTGGCATTCGGAAAAATTTTTTTTAAAAAAAGACAGCTAGTTCCAACATTAGCACCGCAATCAAAAATTAAAGGTGAATCTGTTTCGCTTTTAAATTTATAAATCTCATCAACAAATATTTCTTTAAACTGCCAGATAAACGAAAGACAATCAACTAGATTAATTTTATAATTTAAGAATTTAACGGATGTGTGTTCATAACGTTTTTTATTGCCGTAAATAAGTACCAACCGCATAAATGTACGATGTTTTGAATTTGTTAAAAAACTATAGATCCCCTTAAATAGTATTTGAAAGAATAGTTTCATCCGGCGAATTTTTTATTTAATCATTTTTAATTATACTTTAAAAAATTGATCATTTTCCTAAATAAACTTATGTTTATTAATGTTTGGAATTCTTTCAGAATTTCAGAGTTTAATTCTAAATCCTGTACGAATTTTGTGGTATATTTACCATCATCTAACGTGATATTAAACCTATTGGTTTTTTTTATGTGAGTCCCGGATTTATCAGTTCCGATATTCATAATTTTTGATTTTACAGGATAAAGACAGTATCCATCGTTTTTAAAAAGAAAATAAGACCATCTTATTCCCCAGGAATCTATGTCCCCATTCATTTGAGCTTTCAGCATCGGAGTTAAATCATTTCCACCCCGATTGAATAATCTTTGAGAAAGCTTATTATCTTTAAATTCATTAAAATCAGAAACATCCCAGTCAGTTTTTTCCCATCTGTTTTTCCAGGTTCCCCATCCCCATGTTGAAACACGCGGTAATATATATACATCTTTAGTATAATCATTAGGAATTTTAATAGGGAAACTATACCCGGATAAAGAAAATATTTTTTTGTTATCCTCATAAAAATCTAAAGCCCCATTCATAAACTTTATAAAATTTACCGAACTTACTAAATCGTCCTCCACAACAATAACTTTTTTATGAATATTAATAATTTCATTAACCCCAGAAATTATTGAATTAGCCAAACCCAAGTTCTTTTCTCTTTCAATACAATTGATATCTTTAAATCCTTCTACTGTTTTCAGGTAAGCTCTTATTTGATTAACGATATGTACATCACTCTCAGTTTTCGGTCCATCAGAATAAATATAAAGCTCGGTATCTTTTGCCAGATTATTTTTCTGCAAAGCTTCAATTGTTCTTCTTGTATGATATGGTCTATTATAGACAAATAATAGTACTGGTGCAAAATTCATATAAATTTCTTATTAATAAAGTTTAAAATTCAATTGACATCTCTTTGCTCTCTATATAAAATTTATTCTTTCACAAAATCTATTATTAATGATGTGTAATTCGGAATCCCATTAATATTCCTTTCATCATTAATTAATGATCTTTTTATATAACCATTTTCATCATTAGAAAAATTATCATGCAAATTTCCATTTTCATCCCAAAATTCTACGGGTTTCGCAGAAAATTTAAAATCTTCGAAGAGTTTTGATAAAGTTTGGTAGTTAAATAAATTTTTATGATCCATTGCTCCTTCACCTGTTCCCCCGGGTTTAACTTTATTTATATACTCGGGATTAGTATGAAACCCATCAGGGACAGCAATTCTAATATTAACAGCAGGAGATGAGTATTTATAAAAATTTCTACATGTTCGTTTTAATTGTTCATCTGTTAAATGTTCCAGCACATGTTCCGCTAATATTTTATCAATCTTTTTTTTCTTAAAATATTTTTTAAAATGTTTTTCATTTGTTATATCTAAAGTGTATATATCTGTTGCAAACCAGCCTTCATATTCTGTCCCGCCTGCGCCTACAATTAATTTTATTTTTTCGCTATTCCATAGATAGAACCTCCATTGGATTTTCTTCCAAATTCTTATACCTGGAATTAACAATTTATAAATTAATTTTTTAAATTTTGTGTACATAACTACAAAATAAAATTATAGCAAAATTACTTCATCCTTTGTAGAAATTAAAAAGTATTTTTTTTATTCGTAAATATATATTTGACATTAAATCATTGAATTCTTGAGAAACATTATATTTTATATACATAAATACAAAAAACACAGTAATAATGGCAGATTTAATTAAAATCTGAAGGACAGAAATTATTTTGATATTTAAAGGATTTATTGAAGATGGAGAAAATGTTTGGATAATAAAATCTAAAATAAATGATATAGCTCCGACAATAAGAAATAAAATAAATGCTTTCAGCATGTTCCGGTTAAAAGGATGTGAGTCAAATTTTTTCCAAACTATCAACATTTTTACTACCAGATATACTAAAACAGAAATTCCCGTAGCAATAGCAGCTCCTAGTATGCCGAGGATAGGAATAAAAATCATATTTGTTACAACAGTTAAAACAGCTAATATAATAATTAAGTAAAAGGCATAATTATAATACTTTGAATAAAGAACAATTTCATTGCTGACACCGGAAATAAAATCTAATATTTTTATAAGAAGAAATAGTATCAATACCGATTCACCTTTTGAATAAATGTTACCGTTAGGGATTACTTTAAATAGATCGTTCATATTTATTATAATAAGAAGCAATAATAATAATCCAAAGATTGATAAATTTAGTGAAGTCTTTTTATTAAGATCATCTATTTTTTTATAATCATTTTCTTTTATAGCAAAAGTTAAAAAAGGAATAACAGATCTTACAATATTTCTCTTCGGTATCTCCATAACAGTTGCTATAAGTACGGCAATTGAATAAATAGCTGTCTGTGTTAATCCTTTGTAAGCAGGCAACATAACTGTATCTATTCTAGTTGCAAAAAGATAACCTATACCGCCGGCAAAAGTAAAAGCTCCATAGCTTATTATAGGCTTTAATTGACGAAAATTAAATGCGAATAAACTTGGTTTTAATAATAATGCATTAATTTTCTTAGTGTAAATTATCATTATTAAGACAGCTATAAGGTATGAAGCAACTAAAATCTGAACATAATTTGTAAAGTTAATTACGTTGGTAGCATAAAAAATAATAGCAATTGTATTACTTAATCTTAAAAAAACTTCTCTGATAAAATTGGGGAAAAAAATCTTATTATAGATTAAAACATATGATTCAAATAAATTGATAAATGTCGTTCCAAAAACAAATGGAATAATGTACCATAAGTATTGAATTAATAAAGGAGAATTTTTAAGATAAAAATCGAGATAAAAGCCCTGTAAGCTAATAAAAAGAATTGTAAAAACGACAAAACTTAATATATTGTAAGAAATCATTAAAAAGAGAAAGCCGTTATGATGAGTTGATTCGTTATAAAAATTGGGGAAAAACCTTATAACTATATATGGAGAGCCAAATTGAGATAAAGATACAAGTATAAGTGTGCTGTCTTGAAGTACTTTCGTTAAGCCTAGTTGATCCGGTGATAAAAATTTTGTAGATAAAAATATTACATTTATTATCCCTACTATTAAACCAAAATAGGAAGCAAAGCTACTTTTTATACTTTCTCTAGCAATAATTCCCATATTTCATATCAAAAAGTTTTAAATTTATAATTTTTAAAGCACCATTCTATTTTAATTTTCTTAAAGTCGAGGTTAATAAGAACAATTACTCGAAATGAAATCTATAATTCTAAAAATAGAGAAATAAGTTAAGATTGCAGAAACTAAATAAGTAATTTAAATATTTATCTCCAACATTAATATTAGACTTTATATTGAAAGAATAATAAAAAATAAATTTATTTAGGACAAAGTACTCCCCGTCTCACGAAGCTCCATTATAATTCGTTTCTTTACCAACAAATACAATAATATCCTTTGCTATATCTTCGTTCATTTCGTCTGTTATGGAATACCCCAAACTTTGCAGCTGATTTTTAACATTTTTTGATGGGGAGCCTAAATGCCCGTGTGATTCTACTATAATTACACGTGGTTTTATAACAAGATTTGATAAAATTTCTTTTTCCGCTCCTTCACAATCTAATTCCAGGACATCACATTCAGGCAGTTCTTCAATTTGCTTTGCTCCTTCTGGTTTTCCCCATACACTAATAAGCGAACCAACAAATCCATGAATTATTGTTCCATCCAATTTATAATATTTCCAAGTTTCTCTTATTTCTTTAACACGATCCTTGCTTGCTTCAATTACAATTACTTTTCCTCCACTTTCCATAGCAACTATTCCTGTAACTCCGTGACCACCACCTACAATTACAACTTTATCTCCAATCTTAACATTTTTCCTTATAGCTGAAATAGAATTTAATTCATAAACTTCCTTATCAATTTTATTTCGACTTCGAATAAATAACCTATCAATTTTAGGTAATAGAGGATCAATTATTCTATACTCACCCAATTGAATATATGCCCCCTTGGGACTTATTTTTCTTATCCACATCCACAGTGGACGTATAAAAATAAATATCTTTTCGACAATATTTTTCTTATTTAACTTCATAGCTTAAATCTATATCTCAAAAATTATTTAAATAAATCTTCTTTTCTTTTCCCCAGGTTACCTCTTAACCCATCTTTGATCGCCAAATTAATAACTTTTACATCGAATGAGCTCCGGTAAATAAAGGATATGAGCCTAAGCAAGAATAAATAAATTATCTTGTTAATAGAATACAAAAAACTTTTATCTGCCCAGTTATTTTTTTCAAAATAAGTTTTGTTTCTATATGTATAGTATAACATAAGTCTATCAATACTGTTAGTATTTTTTAGGGGTAAATTTAAAATTGATTTCCTATATACTCTTTTCTGCCATGAACCTTCTATATCAATAATTCTGCTTTTCAACACTAAATAAATTTTCCCTTTTAATTTCGTTATTCTTGATGAAAATTCTATATCATCAGAATATACAAAGAACTCTTCTTTAGGAAATCCTATAGAATCTAGGAGATTTTTATGAAAAAATAATCCGCCATAATAGGAAGCTGAAACCAATCCTGTATTCTTAGAATTATAAAGTTCTCTTCTTTCAGGATCAATATTACTTTTGTTAAAAAGCTTTTGGAAAAACCAGCCAATATGAATACCCAGGAAACCGTTTCTTCTACCCACGACTAAATCAGGATTCGATGTAGATAAAGCTTGTTCATATATTTTTCTATTTTCTCTAAAGGAAAGTAATGCAACTCTTTTTTCCTTATTTTCATCATCTAATTCTTTCCAAAAACTTTTCAGAACATCTAATGCATCTTTATAAGGTAAATTATCATCGTCTAATAACCAAACAAACTCAGAGTTATAATCAGAATAGAATTTTTTCAATCCGATTGAATTCCCACCTGCAGAGCCGAGGTTTTGAGATAAAAATAATACATCGATTTTTTCCCCATATTCTTTTTGAAATTGTATTAGTTTATTCTTACTATTTTGAGTTGAATTATTATCTACTATGACAATTTTATTTATATCTTGTTCTAATAAAGATTGAATCACACGGCTTAATAAATGAAACCTATCATCGTAAGTTACAATTATTACACAAATCCTCATTTAATAAAATTTATTTTTCTTTTAAATTGCTATATATTAATATTATTCTATTTAACTTTTTTCATTTCGAAAAAAATACTAACCAGTAAAATCAAAACTACCAAACTGCTTAGTATTAAAGCAATATACTTACTAACATAAAAGCTGGTTGGTGCATACCTAAATTCTATTGTATGTTTACCTTTAGGAACAATAATTCCCATAAAACCGTAATCTGCTTTATATATTTTAGTTTTATTCCCATCAATACTGGCCTTCCATCCATAAGTGATATATGTATCGCCTAAAAATAAAAAGTTATCCCCTGATGCATTAGCATCTACTTTTATTAATTCATCTTTGTACTCCACAATTTTTGTATAAGTCGTTGAATCCAAGCCGTCAACATTAATTTTTTCATTTGTAAAAGCAATTTTTTTAGGGTCAAATGATGAGTCTTTAATTTTGTTTAAAAGATTCATCCCTGTTTCCATTCTAACACTGTCGACAAAATAAACTCTTGGCAAGGCATCTTCATTTTTATATACTATACTTTTATCCGATTTATTTATTAAAGAAAATCCTTCAAGGTTCACCTGCTTGTTTGTTACAATATATTTAACATTTAGCATCCGCCATAATGTTGGATTTGCCGGACCAACAACATCAATTATATCCTGGTACGAGCGAGGTTTAATTGCCGAGTAACCATAAAAATCTTCTAAAAGAAAATATGCATTGTAATTTGCATTATTATTAAATGCACCATAAGAACCATCCTGTTTTAAATTTAATACTCTAAATGGTTCCTTATCGTTCTGATTTTTAATTGCAGTTATATATTCAGGCTGAGTAAAAAGATTTTTTAAATCGGGGCTATTTATGTAATCTTCTCCTCTTGCATCAATTCTCCATAGATCGATTATAGTTAAAAATATAATAATTATAGCCAGGATATCTCCGCTTATTTTC
Organism: uncultured Ignavibacteriaceae bacterium; assembly: GCA_964448105.1. Lineage (GTDB taxonomy): Bacteria > Bacteroidota > Ignavibacteria > Ignavibacteriales > Ignavibacteriaceae > CAVQBP01. Next base: position 52,901 of record CAYUVK010000002.1, on the reverse strand, counting down.
AAATTTAAATATCCAACGGCAACCCAAAATGTTATGGATAAAAATGCAAAAGCAAAAAGCAGATCACCTGAAAACATTCCGGCACTATATTCTGCCAGAGCATTAAATTGCTGAGCCATTCTTGGTTGTGATTGCTGAATTGATGCAGCATATTCATTAACTCTTGTAGTAAACCAGCCTGTGATTGCTCCATTCAATAATAAAGAAAGAACAAAAACTACCGAAAATCCTATTGCTAAATTCTTTACCAGTTTTTTTAGTTTATCATTGTTTTCGTTTCTTAACGAAATAATTCTCATCAAACCAAAACCGGCTAATACAGGGACACTAACCTGAACCAAGACCAAAATCATTGAAGGAACTCTGAACTTATTAAAATCCGGGAGATTATAAAAAAGTAAATCAAATAGTACAGGGAAATTTTTCCCGAAAGAAATGATTAATGCTACTACGGAAAGTATTGTTAAAAATTGTACAAACGGATCTTTCCACCTTGTAAAAATTCCGAAAAGAGCAAGAACAAGAACAATAATTCCCATATATCCGACTGCAACATCGACAAAAGGCATTTGACCGAAATATGTATTTACTCTTACAGGCTGATTATTTGTTAAAGGACCATTATAGTATGAATACCCGAATCCATAATATGAAGGAACTATCATGGTTAAAACTTCTTCCGGTGAAAATGACCAATCCGTATGATACCTGTAATAATCAGTAGTGTTCTGTTCAACTTTCCCTTTCACTTTATCCAGGATGCTTTCGCTCCCACGCGTTGAATATGGAGTATATTCGTATATCTGAGTTATATTATCTGATTGGATTAAAAGAGCAATTATTAAAGAAAATATAAATACTCCCGCTGATTTTAATATCTTATTCCTATTGTCAGTTTCTTTTTTAACCAATGCCCTTACAAAGAAATATATAAAATAAATTGTAACCGCAAAAAGAGTATAAAAGATTATTTGTGCATGAAAACTTTGTATCGAGAGCTGCAAAGTAATTATCAAAATTAAAATATCAATTAGACGGATTTTGTCCTGGAATTTAAGAAGCATTAAAAAAATTAAAGGATAAAAGCCAAACGCCGCCAGCTTAGTTACATGACCAATAAAAAGGAATACTATAATTCCGGTGCTAAAAGATGTTGAAACCGCTGAAAATAAACTGACGAAAATATTTTTAGTTAAATATTTAACGAGAAAGAATGTAGTAATACCGAGAATTATTAAATAAATAGTCCAGGCAGTATAATCAACTGAAAATATAGTTACAAAAACATTTTTTACAGTGGTGATTCCAACATAAAAAAGATTAAACCATTTATAACCGGGCCATAGAGCATAAGAAGGCATTCCGCAAAAAATATAAGGATCCCACAAAATATCTCCTGCTCCATGGTTACTTGCATATGTTTCAAGGCTTCGGCTGGTAACTATATCACCTGCTTGAAAAGTTTTGCCTCCAAAGTATAGAGGATTTAAAAAGATTAAAAATAAAATAAATATGATAAGTACAACTGCAAGTACATGATATTTTTGCGGGAGGAATTCTTCTAAATTAAATTTAGAGAAAAAAGTTTCTTCAACAATTTTCTTGTGGGATTTTGTTCTTTTATTTGTTTTGGACATCTATATTCCCTTAAATTGCTAAACTTTTTAATTGTCAAATTTTTAATAATATAAATTTCGATAAGCAACTTAACAATTTGTCAATTAAACAATATTACGAATTTACTAATTCCATTATGCCATTAACAAATCTTTTCCATGAGTATTTTTCAATCTCTTTTTCAATATTCTCAATAAATTCTTTTTCTTTATTTTCCGAATAAAACTTTAATATTGCTTCAGCCAATATTTGGGGATTTTCTTTTTCTAAAATAAATCCCGTTTCATTGTTTTTAACTACTTCTGATAAACCTCCTACATTTGCAGCAATTACAGGCTTTTTAAAATTCATTGCAATTTGAACTATCCCGCTTTGAGTAGCATCCTTATATGGAAGAATAACCGCGTCACAAGCTGAAAAATAATATTTTACTTCTGATGTAGGAATGAAATCCGTAAATAAAAAAAGCTTATCCTGGATATCTAAAGTTTCAATTAACTTTTTATATTTTTCTTCATTGCTATAAAATTCACCTGCAACAATTAATTTTAATTCTATTTTATTTTTTAATAAAGCAATGGCCTCCAAAAGAACGTCAAGTCCTTTGTAATCCCTAATGAATCCAAAAAATAAAATTGTATTATCATCTTTTATTTGTAAATGCTTTTTTGCGGTTGCTTTATCTACTGAATCCCCAAAAATAGAATAAATAGGATGTGATAAAAATTTATTTCTTGCATTAGGCATTAGATTAATTAAATCTTGCTGTACTTTTTTTGATAATACAACAAAAAAATTAACTGCCCTAAAAAAAAACTTCGTTAAAATTTTATCACCGGGTTTACCTTCATGGGGAATCACATTATCGCAAATAACCAGCACTTTAGTTTTTTTGTTCTGTTTGGCTATTCTTGAAATTGTTCCGAAACAAGGAGCAAAAAATGGCATCCAGTATTTGTAGATTAATAGATCAGGAGATTCTTTTTTTATTTTTAATCCTATTCTAATCCAGTTTAAAGGATTAATTGAATCAACCAAAACGGAAGTCGGTATTTTTTCAACTGTATCTCCGGATTCGATTTGAGATTTTCCCGGGAATAAAATTGAGGGGTACTGCCTTTTAAAGGTTATAATATTAACATCATGCTCTTTTCTTAATTCATTAAAAAGTAAACCAATAAAATGTGAGATCCCGCCTCTTAATGGATAAGCAGTTGAAAGGATGGTAATTTTCATTTAGAAAAAAGTTTATCAATTGTTTCAATTACACGACCAACTTCAATATATTCCATACATTTATACTCATCATTAACACAAACAGGCTTGTAAAAACATTTACATTCTTTACTTGGCTGAATAATTTCTCCTAATCCATAAAGTTCAAATTCATAAGGATTAAAAATATTATTAAATAAAACAATTTTTCTTCCGAGACCCAAAGTAATATGCATAGCCATAGTTACCCCGGTTACAACAAGATCGCATTGATCAACAAGGTTTATAAATTTTTCCAGATGAAAATGACCGAAATATTTTCCGCCGGTTTGATCTGCAAAATATTTATTTTTTTCATCTTCAAGTTCTCCTCCTAAGAAGAGAACTTCGTAATTCTTCTTAATTAAAGTTTTTGCAAGTTCAATCCAATTTTCATTAGACCATAAACGTGAAGTCCATCTTCCGCCGCACCCTGTATTTAACCCGATAATTTTTTTTGATTTATTTAATTTCCATTCCGTTTCATATTGGGGAAAGGAAGAAAGAATATATTTTTCTCCGTTAAATTTAAATCCGCATATTTCAAATATTTCTTCTATATAATTTTTTTTATTTCGCAGACTTATGTCGTCAAAAATTCCTGTAAAATATTTATGAACAGCATCTTCATCAGCCGGGAAAGGGACTCCTTCTTTTAAAATAAAACCTTTTTTAATTTTAGAAGGCAACTTATTAATAAGAGCGCATGCTTCTTTATCTTTATCAAGATTATAGATTATATCAAAATCCACTTCTTCTAAAAATGCCAATCCTTCACTATTAAATTTTAAAATTACATCCACATTTTCCGGTACAATTGATGGTGTATGAGTTAACCAATAAATTTTTACTTCAGGATATTGTTTTTTAATCGGTTCCAAAATGGGAGTGGATCTTATTATATCACCAATAGCACCAAGTTTAATTATTAAAATCTTTTGTTTGGTAGGATCATAATAACTACAATCTTTTCCTTTTTCATCAACACAATGAGCACCATAAAGTTTATTTGGTTTGCATGGAATATCACCCCGGAAATAGCGGCAATTAATTTTAATATCAACTAAATTCATAAGTATTGGTTAGCTGGATTGAAAAACTTTAATTGAATAAAATAGGATCATCCCTTTTCTTTAATTTCGTATTCTTTTTCACTCATAAAATTATTAACAAGCATTTCGCCCAATAATCCAACGGAAAAAAATTGTACACCAACAATAATTAACAACATTCCTAAAAATAACATTGGACGGTTGCTTAAATAATGACCGCTGATCCATTCAATTGTAAGGTAACCATTTACAATAAGACCAATAAAAAAAGATACTGCACCAAAAAATCCAAATAAATGCATTGGACGCTTGATATATCTAGTAGTAAAAATTACAGTAATAAGATCTATAAAACCTTTGAAGAAGCGGGAGATTCCAAACTTGGTTTTTCCATATCTTCTTGGACGATGCTTCACTTCTATTTCGGAAACAGTATAGCCTTGCCAGCCGGCTAAAACAGGCATATAACGGTGAAGCTCACCATATACTTTTATATTTTCGACAACTTCTCTTCTATATGCTTTTAAACCGCAATTAAAATCATGAATTTTTATCCCCGAAATTAATCGTGTTATAAAATTGAAAAATTTTGAAGATTTTCTTTTTATAAAAGGATCCATCCTTTTCTTTTTCCAACCTGAGACTAAATCAAATCCCTCGTTAAGCTTATTAATTAAATTGGGAATTTCGTACGGATCATCCTGAAGGTCTGCATCCATTGTAACAATTATATCTCCGCTTACCTGTTTAAACCCTACCTGCAATGCAGCAGATTTACCATAATTTTTTCTAAAGCTGATATATTTAAATCTTTTATCTTTATTTGAAATATCCCGTAAAACCTCTAAAGACTTATCCCTGCTACCGTCATCTACAAAAATTACTTCCCACATATATTTTAACTCGTACAAAGCCTTTCTTATTTCGTGAGTTAGAGGAACTAATGATTCTTCTTCATTATAGAGAGGGATAACTAATGATACCTTTTTATTATCCAATTTTTCTTTTGTGGATTTAGATTTGTATCTCCGGCTATTATAGCGTCTATTTCTATTATAGTAAGATTTTCTGCTTTTTTCTGAAGAATCGTTTTTTGAATTATCCCCTGAATCTTCCCGGGTTTCGTTTCTTATAACAGTTTCTTTAATGTTCTTTTCTTCCACTTTTTTGTCACTAAAATTTCAAAATAAATCTAAATTTAAAATATTTTACAAATTAACCTAATAATATAGTCAAAAACAATTTATTGTTATGAACCATTTTTTAGAATTATTATAAAAATGAGCATAAATTCAACTATTCGCTTTTATAATCTTGACAAATTAGTATAGATTGATTAGGTTTGAACAGTAAATTTATATACTAAATGGTTTAATTTAGGAGATTTAATGAGTACAACTGAAATAGGAACCATTGAAGAATTAGCGAATAAAGAATATAAATATGGTTTTGTGACAGATATTGAAGCTGAAAGTCTGCCGAATGGTTTGAATGAAGATATAATTAAACAGCTTTCTTTAAAGAAAAATGAACCGGACTGGATGCTTGAATGGAGACTGAAAGCTTACAGGCAATGGATAAAAATGAAAGAGCCGCATTGGTCAAATGTAAATTATCCGCCAATTGATTATCAGGCTATTTCTTATTATTCAGCTCCTAAGAAAAAACCCCAATTAAATAGCTTGGAAGAAGTTGACCCTGAATTGAGGAGAACTTTTGAAAAATTAGGAATTTCTTTAGATGAACAAAAAATATTATCAGGAGTAGCAGTTGATGCTGTTTTTGACAGTGTTTCGGTTGCAACTACTTTTAAGAAAACACTTTCAGAATACGGCATAATATTTTGTCCAATTTCCGAAGCAATTAAAAATCATCCCGATTTAGTAAAAAAATATCTGGGAAGTGTAGTTCCTTACACCGATAATTTCTATGCTTCTCTTAATTCTGCTGTATTTAGTGATGGTTCATTCGTATATATCCCTAAGGGGGTTCGATGTCCGATGGAACTTTCCACATATTTTAGAATCAATGCTGCTAACACTGGACAATTCGAAAGAACTTTAATTATTGCCGATGAGGGAGCTTATGTAAGTTATCTGGAAGGCTGCACTGCTCCTATGAGAGATGAAAATCAATTACATGCTGCTGTAGTGGAATTAGTCGCTTTAGATAATGCTCAAATAAAATATTCTACAGTGCAAAACTGGTATGCAGGTGATAAAAACGGTAAAGGCGGTATTTATAACTTTGTAACTAAACGTGGAGCATGCAGAGGAGTAAATTCAAAAATTTCATGGACTCAAGTTGAAACCGGTTCTGCAATTACCTGGAAATATCCTGGTTGTATTCTGCAGGGAGATAATTCAATAGGAGAATTTTATTCCGTTGCTGTTACTAATAATTACCAGCAGGCAGATACCGGGACAAAAATGATCCACATTGGAAAGAATACAAAAAGCACAATTATATCAAAAGGTATTTCTGCAGGAAAAAGTAATAATAGCTATAGAGGTTTGGTAAGGATTCTTAAGAAAGCTAATGGCGCAAGGAATTTCTCCCAATGTGATTCGCTTCTTATTGGTGATAAATGCGGTGCTCATACATTTCCTTATCTCGAAATTAATAATCCGACTGCACAGATTGAACATGAAGCAACAACTTCAAAAATCGGCGAAGACCAAATTTTTTATTTAAACCAAAGAGGAATTTCTACTGAAGATGCAATCGGATTAATAGTTAACGGATATTGTAAAGAAGTTTTTAAAGAGCTGCCGATGGAGTTTGCAGTTGAAGCCCAAAAATTGTTAAGCATAAGTTTGGAAGGAAGTGTCGGATAGTTTCATCCAATCATCAGAATATAATCTCAACTTTAATAATAGTTTTTTAATAAAGGGAAAAAAATGTTAGAAATTAAAAATCTTCATGCGAATATAGAAGGTAAAGAAATATTAAAAGGAATAAACCTTAAAATAAACAAAGGTGAAGTGCACGCAATAATGGGACCGAATGGCTCAGGTAAAAGTACTCTTGCTCAAGTGTTAGCAGGAAGAGAAGAGTATGAAGTAACAGAAGGAGAAGTTTTATATCAAGGACAAAATCTTTTGGAAATGAAACCTGAAGATAGAGCACGTGCAGGTATTTTCCTCGCTTTTCAATATCCTGTAGAAATACCGGGAGTGAGCAATACTAATCTCCTTAAAACTGCTTTAAATGAAATTAGAAAATACCGCGGTGAAGAAGAATTAGATGCAATGGAATTTCTTTCTCTTATAAAGAAAAGAATGCAGCTTGTTGAATTAGATAAAACTTTACTTAGTCGTTCCGTTAATGAAGGATTTTCAGGCGGCGAAAAAAAGAGAAATGAAATATTTCAGATGGCCGTGCTGGAACCGAAGTTAGCTATTCTTGATGAAACTGATTCAGGTCTTGACATTGATGCATTAAGAATTGTTGCAAATGGTGTAAACAAATTAAAAAATAGTGAAAGTTCTACAATTGTTGTTACACATTATCAAAGGCTGCTTAATTATATAATACCCGATTTTGTACATGTCCTTTATAAAGGCAAAATAATTAAATCGGGCGGAAAAGAACTTGCACTTGAATTAGAAGATAAAGGTTATGATTGGGTAAAAGATCATATTGACGAAGTTGTTGAACAGGGTTAGCTTAAGTTTAATTCTTAATCATAATCGTAATCTTACTCTTTCAGCCAGAGGCTGATCCGCCTCCGGCGGAAATCTTAATTGGAGATTTAAAAAATATGGATAAAATTTTAGATTTAAAAAATTGGTATATACAAAAGTTTGAGCATCTTGAAAGAAACTTGAATGGTGATTCAAACACTATCCATTCTTTAAGAAGAGATGCTATTTCATATTTCTCGGATTTGAAATTCCCTTCTTTAAAAGATGAAGATTGGAAATACACGAATATTGATCCCCTTCTTAAATATAATTTCAAGCCTGTTGATCCTAAGAAAAAAATTGCTCCTATTCAGCCGGAAAAAATCCAAAAGTTTTTGTTTGATAAGATGGAGCATAGTCTGCTTGTATTTATCAATGGTCATTATTCCGAAGAACTTTCTAATATTCAGGATTTACCCAAAGATGTTATAGTAAGTAATATTGCATCTGCAATCAGCAATCATTCTTCAATAGTAAAAAAACATTTTGGTCAATATGCAGATTATAAAAATCATATATTCACTGCGTTAAGCACCGCATTTATAAAAGATGGCGTGTTTGTTTACATTCCTGACGGGAAAATAATTGAGCATCCGATTCACGTCCTTTTTCTCTCCGATTGTAAAGAAGAAAAACTTCTGATTCAGCCGAGAAATTTATTTGTTGCAGGCAAAAATTCACAGGCAACTATTATAGAACATTATACTTCATTTGAAGACTGCACTTATTTTACTAACACTGTTACTGAAGTAGTTGCTGATGAAAATGCAATTGTTGATCATATAAAGCTTCAGGAAGAAAGTAAAAATGCTTTTCATATCGCTCGAATGGAAGTTGACCAGGAAAGAAATAGTAATTTCACTTCACATTTGATTTCTACCGGCGGTGATATTTCCCGCAATGATTTCAATACCCGATTTAATAATGAAGGCGGTGAATGTATATTGAATGGATTGTTCTTAACAACCGGAACACAATTGTTTGATATTCATTCAATGATTGATCATGCAAAACCTCACTGTAACAGCCACGAGCATTACAAAGGAATCCTTGATGATAAATCGAGAGGTGTTTTTAACGGTAAAGTAATGGTTAGAAAAGATGCACAAAAGACAAATGCATTCCAGGAAAATAATAATATCATTTTATCCGACAGCGCTTTGATAAATACAAAACCTCAGCTTGAAATTTTTGCCGACGATGTTAAATGTTCACATGGTGCAACTATAGGACAGCTCGATTCGGAGGCAATGTTCTATTTGAAATCAAGAGGCATAGGTGAAGAAACAGCTCGCACAATTTTAATCCGCGCATTTGCAAGCGATGTCATAAAATCGATAAAAATTAATGAAGTAAGAAATTATCTCGAAGAAATTTTAAATAAAAGATTTAATAGCTAAAGATTCTCGATGCTGGATTCTTGATGCTCGATATGTATCAAGTATCAAGCATCCAAAATCGAGTATCAAGCATCAGTAATCATAAATGAATAAAGAAAATGAAAGTAGAAACTCCTCATATTGAAAAAGTATCTTTTGATGTTGAAAAGATAAGAAAGGATTTTCCTATTCTTAAAGAATTAGTTCACGGGAAACCTTTATGCTATCTTGACAATGCTGCAACCACTCAAAAACCTCAAGCAGTTATTGACAGTATTGTTAAATACTATTCCACAATAAATTCCAATATACATAGAGGAGTTCATTATTTAAGCGTAACAGCAACAGATGCTTTTGAAAATGCACGGACTAAGGTTAAGAATTTTATAAATGCTTCGAGTGAAAAGGAAATAGTTTTCACACGGGGAGCAACCGAATCTATAAACCTTGTTGCTAATTCTTTTGGAAGGAACAATTTAAATAATGGTGATGAAATTATCATTTCCGGTATGGAGCATCATTCTAACATTGTTCCCTGGCAATTAATTGCCGCTGAAAAAAAAGCTGTAATAAAAGTTATTCCTATAACTGATGAAGGTGAAATAAATGTTGAAGAATTTGAAAAGTTAATTTCCGAAAAAACAAAAATTGTTTCTGTTGTGTATGTTTCCAATTCATTAGGAACAGTTAATCCTGTAAAACAAATTATTGAAACAGCGCATAAATATAATATCCCTGTTTTAATTGATGCTGCGCAGGCAGTAAATCATTTACCTGTAAATGTTCGGGAATTAGATTGTGATTTCCTAGCATTTTCCGGCCACAAAATTTACGGTCCGACTGGAATTGGAGTTTTATATGGAAAAGAAAATTTATTAGACAGGATGCCTCCTTTTATGGGCGGCGGAGATATGATCTCAAAAGTGACTTTTGAAAAATCAACTTATAATGAACTCCCTTTTAAATTTGAAGCAGGCACTTCCAATATTGCAGGTGCTGTTGGGTTAGGAACTGCATTAGATTATATCTCAAATATTGGACTGGAAATAATATCTAAACACGAAAGAGAACTTTTAGATTATGCAACTAAATCATTATCTCGAGTAGAAGGATTAAAAATAATTGGAAATGCAACAGAAAAAAGCGCTGTTCTCTCTTTTGTATTTGATAATATTCATCCGCACGATATCGGAACATTTTTGGATTTTGAAGGTGTAGCTGTAAGAACGGGACATCATTGTACCCAGCCGGTAATGGACAGGTATAATATTCCTGCTACAACTAGAGCGTCTTTCGCAATGTACAATACAAAATATGAAATTGATATTCTAACAAACGGATTGAAAAAAATTGCAGAGGTTTTTAAGTGATTAATTCCGAATTAAGAGAACTTTATCAGCAGGTGATTTTAGATCATAATAAGAGCCCGAGAAACTTTAGAAAGATTGAAGATGCAAATAAAAGTGCAGAAGGATATAATCCTTTATGCGGAGATAGAATAAATATTTATTTAATTGTTGAAAATAATTTAATTAAAGATATTTCATTTCAAGGATCCGGCTGTGCTATTTCAAAAGCTTCTGCTTCATTAATGAGTTCAATTGTAAAAGGAAAAACCGTTCATGAAGCTGAGGAATTATTTAATAAGTTTCACAATTTAATTACCGGAAAATTAGATGATAATTTTGATTTGGATGAACTTGGAAAATTAGCCGTATTTGCGGGCGTTCGTGAGTTTCCTGTTAGAGTGAAATGTGCAAGCCTGGCATGGCATACAATGATGTCGGCTGTAAATGAAGATGAAAATAAAAATGTAACTACAGAGTAATTTATGTCTGAAATAAATAAACAAGAGCTCGAAGAAAAAGTAATTCAGGTATTAAAAACCTGTTATGATCCGGAAATACCTGTAGATATATTCGAATTAGGATTGATTTACGAAATTAGAATAAGTAATTCCAAAAACAGCGGTGCAGACGTAAATGTTAAAATGACATTAACGTCACCTGCTTGTCCTGTTGCCGGTTCTTTACCCCCGGAAGTTGAAAGTAAAATAAAAACTATTCCCGAAGTTGATGATGTAAATATTGAATTAGTCTGGAATCCTCCATGGGATAAAGACATGATGTCCGAAGTGGCAAAATTAGAATTGGGATTTATGTAATAAAAGTTTAAAAGTAGGTTCAAGTGGTTTTCTTGAACTTACACATGAACTTGAACTTTCAGTAGAAATGATTAAATGATTATAAAAATAATAAATGATATATAATAAGTAAGGAGTAACATATGTTTAATATCGTTTCACGACCGCCGATTTATGATCAAGAAGCAGTTCAACCGATGAGAGATGAATTAGTAGCTGTCGGTTTTAAAGAATTGCTTACACCTCAAGATGTTGATAAAGCTATTAATGTTCAGGATGATAAAACAATTTTAGTCATGATTAATTCAGTTTGCGGTTGTGCAGCCGGGTCTGCTCGTCCGGGTGTTTCGCTAGCTTTACAGAATGATATTATTCCCGATAAATTATACACTGGATTTGCCGGACAGGAAAGAGATGCCGTTGATAAAATTCGTCAGTATGTTGCAGAATATCCTCCTTCTTCACCAAGCGTCGGTTTATTTAAAAACGGAAAATTAATATACTTTATGCAGCGCTATGATATTGAAGGGAATGGTCCTGAGACAATTGCTAATGAATTAAAATGTGTTTTCAGTGAATATTGCTCAAGAAAAGGTCCTTCAATTAGTCCTGAAAATTTTGCTAAAGTAATGTATGCTAAAGCTTGCGGATCAAAAATTCCGCTGTTTTCAGATAAAAATTAAAAATGCAGGGAACGTATATTATGCATTCCCTGCTGAGAGATAAAAAGAATTGAATTAAATGTGAACGCGGTCGGCTGGTTTGAAATCCACGTTGCCAATATGAAACAGGCTATAAAATTTTATGAAACGGTTTTCGGATTTAATCTTGGAAGACATAAATTTGATGGTTCCGATATGGCGTGGTTTCCATTTGCCGATAAACCAAGTGCGCCCAGTTTATTAGTGTATGATGAGAAATTTTATAAACCTTCACAGGACGGCATTCTCATTTATTTTAGTTCACCATCAGGTGATTTAAAAAATGAATTGGAAAATGTTGAATCTGCAGGTGGAAAAATCTTAATACAGAAAAAAATAATAAGTGAAGATATTGGATATATGGGTATGTTTTTGGATACTGAAGGCAACCGGATTGCTATTCATTCAAAAAAATAATTTTAATAAAAAGTAAAACAAAATGAAATTCAGCTCACAGGAAGAGTATGGTTTAAGATGCTTGATAAGGATCGGCAAATCCAATTCTCCAAATGGTCTCACTATTCCAGAAATAAGCCAGCTGGAAGGATTGTCGGAAGCACACGTTGGAAAGATTTTAAGAATTTTAAGATTAGGTGGTTTTGTTGAGAGTTCACGCGGACAAACTGGCGGTTATAAATTAGCCCGGAGGGCAAATGAAATAATTATCGGAGAAGTAATGGCCGTTTTAGGAGGCAAGCTTTTTGAATCCGGTTTTTGTGAAAATCATAGTGGAATTGAAACTATTTGTACTCATACAATTGATTGTTCCATCCGTTCCCTCTGGAGCATAATTCAAAATTTGCTGGATGGAGTATTAAGCAAAACTACTCTACAAAATCTTTTAGGAAGTGAAGAAGAAGTAAGAACTATTGCAATTAATTTATCCGATGAAGTTGAGATTCCTAAGATTTCAACTAACTAGTTTATTTGACTTCGTCATTTTGTTTCGTTCTTCTTCTTTTCTATAAATCCTTCCTCAATCAGACTATCATATGATTTGTAAATAATTACTATAACCTGGTTAGAATTAAAAAATCCTGTTGATTCGATTTTTACTCCGTTTACTTTTTTATCCAATTTAACATTGCAATATAATTTGTCATCGGCAATAAGATCATTATTCAGCCTATTCTTTTGTTCAGGAATATTTGACAAAGCCCAATAAATTCCTTTCTTTGCATTTAGATATGCAGAATTAATTTCCTCATCAATTTTATTTTGAGCGGTAATAAAAGTAGACAACATAAAAAAAATGAATATGGATAAATATTTCATTTGACTCCCTTTTATTTTGAAGAATTGTTTTTTATCAATATTTAAAGAATATATTTCATCGTATTTTATTTTTCAATATGATGAAATAAATAAAAATCTGCCCGAAATAATTTACGATAAATGCAATATTAAAATATTCGAATAAATTTCAAAGGCTGAAATATGAAAAAAATAAAAACCGACCCCCCTATTTCAATAATAGTCCGCCCTTTTCAGGAATTTATTCATACCGAAGCCTCGGGAGGTATATTGTTATTAATTTGTACGGTACTCGCTCTTTTATGGGCAAACTCTCCTTTTTCAGAATCCTACTTTCATGTATGGCATACAAAGGTTTCTTTTAATATAAATGAAACCGGTTTAGACTATTCATTGCATCACTGGATAAATGACGGATTAATGGTAATATTCTTTTTTGTTGTAGGACTGGAAATTAAAAGGGAGTTCCTAGTAGGAGAACTATCTTCATTTAAAAAAGCTTCGTTGCCTGTAGCTGCAGCATTGGGCGGAATGTTGTTCCCTGCAGGAATTTATTTATTATTTAATGCAGGTGGAGAAGGTGCATCAGGGTGGGGAATTCCAATGGCTACCGACATTGCTTTTGTAATAGGTATCATGGCTATTCTCGGTTCAAAAGTTCCTACTGCATTAAAAATTTTTGTTATTGCACTTGCAATTGCTGATGACATCGGTGCCGTGCTGGTTATTGCATTTTTTTATACGGCTGAAATTTCCTTTGTAAGTCTTGCAATTGCTGGTGGGATTTTAGTAATATTAATTGCAGTTAATTTGCTCGGTGTAAGAAATCTTTTAATATACACTATACTTGGAATAGGATTATGGCTGGCATTTTTAAAATCGGGAGTACATGCAACAATAGCAGGAGTTTTGCTTGCATTTACAATTCCTTCCGCCTCAAGGATAAACACAAAGGAATTCCTGGAAAGAAACAAAAAACTGCTTCAGGATTTTGATGAAGTAGGCGAAGAAGGACAGGACGTATTAACTAATGAGGACCGACAAACTTATGTACATGAAATTGAAAAGAATAGTGAAAGAATTTTAACTCCGCTTCAAAGGTTTGAACATGGCTTAGCTCCCTGGGTATCATTTCTAATTATGCCTTTATTTGCATTTGCCAACGCTGGTGTCTCACTTGGAGAAGGATTTGTTGAATCACTATTAAACTCTATAAGCGCCGGAATTATTGTCGGACTATTTCTTGGAAAACAACTGGGAATTTTCTTGTTCTCCTGGTTGTCTATCAAGTTGGGACTATCATCAAAACCGGCTGGGGTAAATTGGAAAAATTTATACGGCGCAGGAATTCTTGCGGGAATTGGTTTTACGATGTCATTATTTATTACAAATTTAGCTTTCGTGGATAATGAATTAATAGATATTGCAAAAGTAGGAATATTATTGGCATCTCTAATAACCGGCGTTATAGGTTTTATTATTTTAAGTATCAGTAAAAATCCGGAAATTGAAAATACAGAAGTGATGAAGTAAGTACTTGAATTGTGTTTATAAAAATAGATTAAATTTATTATTAAATTTAAGGTTGATTTTTTAAATATTATCGTAAACAAAGGAGAAAGAATGATCAAATTAGTTTTAATTCGACATGGTGAAAGTGTTTGGAACAAAGAAAATTTATTTACCGGTTGGACAGATGTAGATCTTTCAGAGCAAGGAATAAAAGAAGCAAAAAAAGGCGGGGAGTTATTAAAGGCAGAAGGATATACTTTTGATATCGCTTATACTTCAGTTTTAAAAAGAGCAATAAGAACTTTATGGATTGTTCTTGATGAACTCGATTTAATGTGGATTCCGGTCGTAAGATCTTGGAGATTAAATGAAAGACATTACGGTGCATTGCAGGGTTTAAACAAGGCAGAAACTGCTGCAAAATACGGCGATGAACAGGTTCATATCTGGAGAAGGAGCTATGATATACAGCCTCCGGCACTTGAAGAAAACGACAAACGGTATCCCGGTAAAGATCCGAGATATAAAGATCTTTCAGAAAAAGAATTACCGCTGACTGAATGCTTAAAAGATACCGTAAATCGTTTTGTTCCTTACTGGAAAAACACGATTGAACCAACAATAAAAACCGGCAAAAAGGTGCTTATTGCCGCTCACGGAAACAGCTTAAGGGCATTAGTAAAATATTTGGATAATATACCCGATGAAGAAATTGTAGGATTAAATATTCCGACCGGTGTACCTCTTGTTTATGAACTTGATGAAAAACTAAAACCTATTAAACATTATTATTTAGGTGATGCTGCCGAAATAGAGAAAAAAGCAAAAGCAGTTGCAAACCAGGGGAAAGCTAAATAATCTTATCTATTTTTGTTATGAAAACCTCCTTTTATATTCTGGATAAAAGGAGGTAATTTAAATCTTAATCTCACCTTTAAACGTCCAGATTAGATAAAGATAGTACCCCCTTTCACACGATCTCTAATAACTTATAGTTATATTTATAATATTTATACATATATGGAAATATTTTAGATCACAAAAAAATAGACTATTTGACATCCGGTTAAAAAATTTGCAGCATAGAATAGTAAAATACTTAATAATAAATTCGAGATAATTATGCCTGAACTACCTGATGTGGAATATTTTAGAAAATATTTGAATTCTACTTCCCTGCATAAAAAAATTATAGGAGTTGAGGTAAAGAATTCAAAGATAATCGGAAGAGTGAGCCCTGCGGCTCTGAAAAAACATTTAAATGGAAGCAAGCTCAAAATAACTAAAAGACATGGTAAAAATTTATTTGCGGGATTATCAAATAAGAAATGGCTTACTATGCATTTTGGCATGACAGGTTACTTAAAATATTATAAGAATAAAGAAGACGTACCCGGACATGTAAGATTATTAATAAATTTCGATAACGGTTATCACCTTGCATACGATTGTATGCGGATGCTGGGAAGAATTGATCTTGTTGATGATTTGTCCGGATATATAAAGATGAAAAAACTGGGAATTGATCCCATTGAAGATAAATTAAGTTTTAAAGAATTCAGTGAACTTTTTAACAATAGAAATGGTTCAATAAAAACCGGCTTAATGAACCAAAGTATTCTTGCCGGGATCGGTAATATTTATGCGGATGAAATTCTATTTCAGGCGGATATACAACCCGGATCAAATATAAAAAAATTAAATGAAGATGATTTAAAAAAAATTTATCAAAAAATGAATTCGGTATTTAAGAAAGCTATTTCTGTAAATGCAGATCATGAAGAACTTCCCGGAAATTATTTATTAACTCACAGAAAGCCGGGAGAAGATTGTCCCAAATGCAGTGGAAAAATTAAAAAACAGACAATTGGCGGAAGATCTTCATATTTCTGTAATAAACATCAGAAGAAAAAATGAACTGAATTCATAGGAAACAATTGGAAATGAACAACAATCAAAATAAAAAGATGAAAAAAAATAAAAATATTAAAAGCCCTGATTACCCACCTAATCCTGGATTTGGTTGGTGGAAAATAATAGTAGCATTTTTTTAATATGGATTATCGCTTCAATTTGAAATATAGATATTATTGAGGTCAATTATGCAAATACCGTTAGAAATATCCTATCGCGATATAAATAAAACTGAAAAATTGGAAAGCCTGATAAAAGAAAAAACAAACAAACTTGAGAAAGTATGCGATCATATTACAAGCTGCCATATTGCTATAGAAAGACCGCAGAAATATTTGAACTATGGTTCATCTTTCAGGGTAAGAATTGATTTAAGAATACCTCCGGGTCATGAAGTTGTTATTAAAAGAGAACCTGGAAATAGAAATAAGAATGATTCACTTTATTCAATTGTAAGGGATTCATTCGAGGCAGCACGAAGAAAAGTTCAAGAGTTATGTGAAATCCAAAGAAAAGAGACAAAAACTCATCCTGCACAGCATACAATTGCAATCGTATCGAAATTGTATCCTGAAGAAGGATATGGTTTCATAAAAACTGTTAACGGTAGAGAAATATATTTTCATAAAAACAGTGTCTTGCATGATGAATTTAAAAAATTAAAAACCGGAACCGGAGTAAGATTTTTTGAAGAACAGGGTATTAAAGGTCCACAGGCAAGCACTGTTCAAATAGTTAAAAATCCGTCTACTCTTAATAATTGAATTAATTTATTAATCTTAATTTTATGTTCTGTTTTATTTTGTTGAAGATAGGTTATGATATCTTTAAAATAGAATAATAAACATCAGGAGATTTTTTATGAGTTTTAATTTTATTCCTGGTAATAAAGTTGAAGTACCGGAATTAAAATATAAAGAAGAAATCAAACTGCCTGCGGCTGAAACTGCTTTGATTATTGTTGATATGCAAAACGATTTTATTAAAGAAGGGGGCAGCTTAGTCGTTCCTGCGGCATTGGATACCATATCCAATATTAAACATTTAATTGATTCATTTGGAAAGGTAAATTCTCATGTTATATATACACAGGATACTCACTTTGATGGAGATAAGGAATGGGAAATATGGCCGGAACATTGCAGAATAGATTCATGGGGATGGCAAATAATTGATGAATTAAAACCTGCAAAAGATGATATGGTTATTCAAAAAAACAGGTATGATGGATTCTATGGAACATCGCTCGAACATTATTTAAGATTGTGGGATATAGAAAATTTAGTAATTGCCGGTACGGTGGCAAACATTTGTGTTGCTCATACTGCAGGCTCTGCAGGACTAAGATGGTATAATATTGTAATTCCTGCTGATGGAATATCTGCACAGACTGAGTTTGACCAGGCTTTAACACTTAGGCAGGTTTCATTCTTGTATAACGGGAATATATTAAAATCGTTTAAAAACATTATTTTGATATAAAAATTATTCAATAATAATCTTTATAAATCATTTCAAAATTTCCACTTAGAGGATATATTTATTTAATCACAATTAAATATTTCTTAAATTTGCATAATCAATTTTGGGAAGAAAGTGAACTGATTCCCTATTTATTGATATAAATTACAACCCTTTGACTTTTACATAAGTAATTTTAAAATGATAGAAAAATTCTCACGGGGAATTTTTTATAGAAAGGAATTTTCTAATGAAGGAAAAGAATAAAAAGAAAAAAAATTCTATAGAGGAACTTGCAATTAATACTATTCGAACATTGTCAATGGATGCAGTGCAGAAAGCAAATTCCGGTCATCCGGGTGCACCAATGGCTCTTGCACCTGCTGTTTATACCGTATTTATGAAGCACATGAAATTTAATCCGAAAAATCCGAAGTGGTTTAACCGTGATAGATTTATCTTGTCAAATGGCCATGCATCAATGCTTCTTTATTCGATTCTTTACCTAACGGGATATGATATCTCGCTGGAAGATTTAAAAAATTTCCGTCAATGGAACAGCAAAACCCCGGGACATCCTGAAAATAATAGAACACCTGGAGTTGAAACGACTACCGGTCCGTTAGGGCAAGGATTTATGAATGGTGTCGGGATGGGTATTGCAGAAAGACATCTGGCTTCTCTTTTTAATGTAAAGGGTCACAAAATCATTGATCATTATACTTATGTTTTTTGCAGTGACGGCGATTTGATGGAAGGTGCTTCTCATGAATCTGCTTCACTTGCAGGACACTTGGGGCTTGGGAAATTAATCTATTTGTATGATGATAACCATATAAGTATTGAAGGGAAAACAGAGCTTGCATATTCAGATAACGTTAAAAAAAGATTTGAAGGTTATAACTGGCATGTTCAGAATATAGGTGAAAAAGCTAACGATGTTAAAGCTTTATCCGAGGCAATTGATAATGCAAAAAAAGAAAAAGATAAGCCGTCACTAATTATTATTAGATCTCATATTGCTTACGGTTCACCAAATATGCATGATACAGCTGAAGCTCATGGTTCTCCTCTTGGAGAAGAAGAAGTTAAACTTACGAAAAAGTTTTACGGTTGGCCGGAAGATAAAACATTTTACGTACCTGATGATGTATTAAACCATATGCATAAAGTAATAGATAAGGGTGAAAAAGTTGAAGCTGAATGGAATGAAAAATATAAAAAATACAAAAAAGATAATCCAGAACTTGCAAAAAAATTTGAGAGTACATTGAAACTTGAAGTACCTGCAAATTGGGATAATGGTGTCCCTGTTTTTCAGGCTTCGAATAAACCAATAGCCACAAGATCTGCTGGCGGAAAAGTTCTAAATAGCATTGCAGAACATTTACCCTGGTTGATCGGTGGAAGTGCAGATCTTTCTCCGTCAACAAAAACACTTTTAAGCAATTCGGATTATTTCGAAAAGGGAAATTATGAAAACCGTAATTTTACATTTGGAATTAGAGAACTTGGAATGTGTGGTATTAGCAATGGCATGTACCTGCATGGAGGTGTAAGACCTTTCGTTTCTACTTTCTTTGTTTTTACCGACTATGCACGACCTGCAATTAGATTAGCTTCTTTAATGGAAATTCCAATTATTTATGTTATGACTCATGATTCTATTGGTTTGGGAGAAGATGGTCCAACTCATCAGCCGATCGAGCATTTGGCTTCATTAAGAGCAATGCCACATTTATGTGTTATTCGTCCTGCAGATGCCAATGAAACGGTTTATGCATGGAAAGCTGCTATTACCAGGACTAAAGGCCCTACGATGTTAGTTCTTTCACGTCAGAATTTACCAATTTTTGATCAAAATAAATTTGCATCGGCAGAAGGAGTTCTGAAGGGTGCATATATTTTATCAAAAGAGAAAGCCGATAAACCTGATGTAATCTTAATCTCAACAGGTTCTGAAGTTCATCTAATTCTTGAAGCTCAGGAAAAACTCCAACAGAAAAATATAAATGCCAGGGTTGTAAGTATGCCGAGCTGGGAATTATTTAAAGAACAATCTGATGAATATAAAGATGAAGTTTTACCTGCAGATGTCAAAGCCAGGCTTGCTATTGAAGCAGCTTCACCTTTCGGATGGCATGAATGGGTTGGTGATTCTGGTAATGTAATCGGTATAACAACTTTTGGCGCTAGCGCTCCATATAAAGAGATTTACAAGCATTATGGAATTACAGTTGAAAATATTATTAAAAAGTCCGAGGAATTATTAAGTAAGGTTAACAGCAAAGTTGAAGTATAGTTCAGTTAGTATTTAGGTATTAATTTTTATTAAAACTCACATTGTCGGGTGAGGTTAAACTTCTTTCAAAAGAAAATTCATTAAAAGGAGAAATTTCAAAATGAGTGCACTTTTAAAACTAATCGATTACGGTCAGAGCTATTGGTTAGATAATCTTACGCGTAAAATGATCAAAAGCGGTGAATTAAAAAGAAGAGTTACAAAAGAAGGCTTAAGAGGGAACACTTCTAACCCTGCAATTTTTAACAAAGCAATATCAAGCGGTGATGATTATGATCAGCAAATTAAAAAATTAGTTAATGAGAGAAAAACAATTAGTGAAATTTATGATGGATTGACTGTAAAGGATGTCCAGGATGCCTGCGATATTTTAAGACAGGTTTTTGATGAATCAAATGGACTTGACGGTTATATCAGTCTTGAAGTTTCTCCTTACCTTGCACATGATACTGAAGGAACAATGAAGGATGCACGGAGATTGTATAAAGCAGTTGATAGACCAAATTGTCTTATCAAAATCCCGGGAACAAAGGAAGGCGTACCTGCGATTGAGCAGATGCTTTACGAAGGAATTAATATAAACGTTACACTTCTATTTTCAATAGCAAGTTATGAAGCTGTTGCATATGCTTACATTAAAGCCCTTGAACGTAGATTGGCAGAAGGTAAATCTGTTGATAATGTTGCTTCAGTAGCGAGTTTTTTCCTAAGCCGTATCGATGTTTTAACCGATCAACTTTTAGGTCATCTTATAATTCCTGAAAAGAGTACCGGTAATGCTCCCCGCCCGGAACATTTACTCGGCAAAGCTGCAGTTGCCAGTGCAAAGTTAGCATATCAAAGCTTTAAAAGAATATTTTCAAGTGAAAGATGGCAAAAGCTTGTTGATAACGGGGCAAAAGTTCAAAGACCGCTTTGGGCAAGCACCAGTACAAAAGATCCTCTTTATAATGATATTAAATATGTGGAACCATTAATTGGTAAAGATACGGTTAATACTATGCCGGAAGTGACTATATCGGCTTTTGCTGATCATGGTAAAATCGTACCGGATGCTGTTGAAAAAGGAGTTGATGAAACTAACAAAGTTTTTGAAGATTTAAAGAAAATCGGAATAGATATTGATTTTGTTACAGATCAATTGGTTAATGAAGGTATTCAAAAATTTATTGATCCTTTTGATAATTTAATGGTTACTCTTGCCAAGAAAAGAAAAGAAATTCTTGGAGATAAAACAGGCGATCAAAAAATATTCTACGGTAAATCCGAATCGCAGGTAAAAGAGGCTTTAAAATCTTTAGATGAAAAACAATTTACGAGAAGATTATTTGCTAAAGATCCTTATTTATGGAAATCGGATGAATCTGCCGTAAAAGTAATAAGAAACCGGCTAGGCTGGCTCAGTATAAATGATTTTATCGGTAGAGCTGATGAAATAGAAAATTTTGCTAAGGAAATTAAAGATGAAAAGTTTAAACATGTGGTTCTTTTAGGGATGGGAGGAAGCAGCCTCTGCCCGGAAGTCGCCAGGGAAACGTTTGGTTCTAAACCTGGATTTCCACAATTAATTATGCTCGATAATACTGACCCGGCTGCAGTAAAAAATGTTGAGTCAAATATCGATGTAACAAAAACACTGTTCATTGTCGCAAGCAAATCCGGAACTACAACAGAAACGTTGAGCTTCTATAAATATTTTTATGATGTTGTTCAAAGTAAAGGTATTAATAAGCCTGGTAATAATTTTATTGCAATTACCGATGCGGGAACTTCCCTGGAAAAAGAAGCAAAAGACAAAAGCTTTAGAAAATTCTTTACTAATCCTGAAGATTATGGTGGAAGATATTCCGCCCTTTCTTATTTTGGTCTTGTTCCGATGTCTCTTATTGGAATTGATATTAAAAAAATTCTTCACAATGCACGCCAAATTGAAATAAGCAGCGGTGCTTTTATTCCATCAACAGTTAATCCTTCAATAAGCCTGGGTACATTTCTCGGTATAAATCAAAAACAAGGAAGAGATAAAATTACTTTTGTTTTATCCAAATCGGTTAGTGCATTTGGCTACTGGGTAGAGCAGTTAATAGCAGAAAGCACAGGCAAAGAAGGAAAAGGTCTGCTTCCTGTTGAAGGTGAAGAGATTTCAAAACCTGATGTTTATAGCAATGATAGAGTTTTTGTTTACTTATATACATCAGATGATGATAATGAGAAAAACGAGAAAAAATTAAAAGGATTGGAAAGAGCCGGACATTCTGTAGCAAGAATTGAATTAAAAAATAAACTGGCTCTTGGAGCAGAATTTTTTAGGTGGGAATTAGCCACTGCTACTGCAGGCCGATTAATTGGTGTAAATCCTTTTGATGAACCGAATGTTGCAGAGAGTAAAAAGAATAGCAAGGATTTACTGAAGGAATGGAAAGATAAAGGGTCTTTCAGAGAAGGAGAACCTGTTATTCAAGATGGCGGGATTACAGTATACTGTAATGAATCTGCCGATTGGATGTTTGAGGGTCATAGAAAATCACTAAAAGGATTCTTGAATGCGTTTGTTAAGCTGGCAAAATCTCCGGATTATATTGCAATGCTTGCATATTTTCTTCAAACTCCCGAAAGAGAAAAAACTCTGCAATCAATAAGAACAAAATTAAGAGACAAACTGAAAGTTGCTACAACTTTAGGTTATGGTCCAAGATATATGCATTCAACAGGACAATTGCATAAGGGCGGACCTAATGCAGGAGTCTTCATATTATTCACCTATGATGCAGAACAAGAGCTTGAAATTCCGGGAAGTGAGTATGGGTTTGCAACTCTGCAGAAAGCCCAGGCATTAGGAGATTTTAAATCTCTGAATAGTAAAAACCGCAGGGTAATAAGAATACATCTTGGAAAAAATGTTGAACAATCATTAAAGAAATTGGAATCGAGCTTGAAGAGTGAGTAATATAACTACCTTGTTATTCGATTTAGGTGGAGTTGTTTTAACAAACGGGTGGGATGAAAATAGCCGTAGAGAAGGAACTGAATATTTCAAACTAAATTATGATGAAGTAGAACAGAGACATAATAAAATTTTTCCCGATTTCGAAAAGGGTAATGTCTCTTTAATTAAATATATTAATGAAGTAATTTTTTATAAAAAGAGAAATTTTAATACTGACGATTTCATAAATTTTATTAAGAGTAGAACAAAATCATATAAAAGTACTCTTCAAATTCTTGAAGAGCTCTCCAGAGATAAGAAATATTTGTTGGCAACTATAAATAATGAATCGTACGAGTTAAATCTTTTCAGGATAAATCAATTCAAGCTTTATAAATATTTTATAGCATTTTTTAGTTCGGGCTTCCTGAATACCAGGAAGCCTGAACCACAAATTTATAAGATCGCACTCAATGTACTTCATAAAAAACCCCAAGAGTGTCTTTTCATAGATGATCGAATTGAAAACATTGAAGAAGCCGATAAACAAGAAATTCAAACCATCCATTTAACTGATGTAGAAAGTTTGAAGAATCTACTGATTAAAAAAAACATAACCTTTAACGGCAAATAATTCAAGTTTTGTTCGCATTTGATCCAAGTTGTTTTTTATCTAGAAAATTATTCCCATTTTATGTACAGAATAAAATATTTTAAGGAGTTGAAAATGAAATTAGGATTAATTGGGCTCGGAAAAATGGGGGGAAATATGGTGAAACGATTAATAAATAACAGACACGAAATTGTAGCTTTTGACCTTAATAAAGATAACGTAAACCAGGCCGTGGTTGATGGAGGTGAAGGTGCTGAATCAATTGAAGATTTAGTTAAAAAACTATCTCCCCCCAGGAATGTTTGGGTTATGGTTCCGCATGGTGAACCCACAGAAAAAACAATTTCAAAATTAATAGAATTACTTGATAAGAATGACCTCATAGTCGACGGTGGTAATTCTAATTATAAAGGTTCAATGAAAAATGCTGAGCGGTGTCATCAAAAAGGAATTAAGTTTATTGACTGCGGCGTAAGCGGTGGTATCTGGGGATTGAAAATCGGATATAACTTAATGATTGGCGGACAGGAAGCGGATTATAAAAGAATGGAACCAATTTTTAAAACACTTGCTCCAGAAAATGGCTATGCTTTAGTTGGTAAAAACGGAGCCGGTCACTTTGTAAAAATGATCCACAATGCTTTGGAATACGTTATGCTTGAAGGTATGGGAGAAGCTTTTGAATGTATGTACAGATCAGATTTTAATATAAACCTTCAGCAGGTTGCAAGCCTCTGGAACAATGGTTCTGTTGTAAGAAGCTGGCTTATGGAATTAGCAGCAAAAGCCTTCAAAGAGGAAAAAAATGATTTAGAAAAAATTGCTCCTTTTGTTGATGATTCAGGTACTGCAAGATGGACTACCGACTACGCTGTTGAAAATGCTGTCCCCGTTCCTACAATTACCATGTCTCTTTATAAAAGATTTGCATCAAGATTAGATGAACCATTTTCCGATAAAGTGATAGCAGCATTACGTAATCAATTTGGTGGTCATGCAATGAAGGAGGAATTAGTTCATGGAAAATAAAAATGTAAAGGTTTCCGAAAAAGGTATGTTAAAACCGGAACCGCCGCGGCCATGTATCGTGGTAATCTTTGGCGCTTCCGGAGATCTGGCTCATCGCGAATTAGTTCCTTCACTTTTCAGTCTTTACTGTTCGGGGCTAATGCCTAAGAATTTTGCAATTATAGGATTTGCAAGAAGAGATTACAGCGATGTTAAATTCCGGGATGAGATGTATGAGGCTTTAAAAAAATCGGATGGATGCAAAGAAGAAAAATGGAGTAAATTTGCGAAGAACCTCTTTTATGTTCAAGGAGACTTTAAAGATGAAGCGGATACTTCTTACAATAATCTACATGCAAAAATTAAAAAACTTCAAAAGGATCTAAGTATTGAAGATAATGTTTTCTTTCATCTTTCAACCCCTCCTGCATTTTATAATGTTATAATCAAAAGACTATCTACTTCAGGACTATCAAAAAGCGAAACAGGCTGGCGAAGGGTTATTATTGAAAAACCTTTCGGGCACGACGAAAAATCTGCAAGAGAACTTGATGCTGAAATATTAGAAGTGTTTAAAGAGGAACAAATATTTAGAGTCGATCATTTTCTCGGTAAAGAAACTGTCCAAAACATGCTTGTCTTCCGTTTTGCAAATCCCGGTTTCGAACCGATATGGAATAGAAACTACATAGATTATGTTCAAATAACAGTTGCAGAAACTTTAGGAATTGAAACCAGGGGCAATTTTTATGAAAAGACAGGTGTAGTTAGAGATATGGTGCAAAATCATTTACTGCAGCTTTTGTGCATGATTGCAATCGAACCTCCTGTAAATTATGATTCTCATTCTCTTCGAACCGAAACAATCCAGGTTTTGGAATCAGTTTGTAAAATTGATCTAAAAAAAGATGTCGTACTTGGACAATATGATTTCGGACAGATTAATGGTACAAAAGTACGTTCTTATCACGATGAAGAAAATGTGGTTAAGGAATCAACAATACCCACTTTTGCTGCACTTAGAGTTCATTTAGATAATTGGCGCTGGGCAGGGGTTCCTTTTTATCTCAGAACCGGGAAAAGAATGGCACAAAAATTAACTGAGATTTCAATTCGATTTAAACCTACTCCCCATTTAATGTTTCCAAAAGAACATGAAGCAGATAAAAAACATAATTCGCTTAGTTTTAGATTACAGCCCAATGAAGGAATTATTTATACATTTACTGCAAAACAACCTGGAGCCGAGCTAAAGTTAAAACACGTTGATCTAAACTTTGAATATGCAACAGCATTCGGCATTGATGAGCCGCCTAGTGCCTATCAGTGGCTCTTGTTTGATGCCATGAAAGGTGATCAAACTCTTTTTCCAAGAGCAGATTGGATTTATAAAGCTTGGTCTATTATAGATCCAATAATTGAAAATTGGGAAGCAAAACCATGGAATAAATTTCCAAACTATAAATCCGGTACATGGGGACCTAATGAAACAAAGGAAATGTTAAAAAAAGACGGATGGTCCTGGGATGTTATTTAACTTATTCTAAAGTTTAAAATAATGATTCTTTCAGCCAAAGGCTGATCCGCCTCCGGCGGAAATCTTACTCTTACTCATAATCTTAATCTGCTCTTAGAACAGAGTAATAATAAAATTACTATTCCGCGATAGGCGGATCAACCTTTTAGCTGAAAGACTAAGAAAGGCAAATAAAAAATATGATTAAATATGAGAAAGAAACAGAAATGTTTGATGCGGTAATAATAGGTTCGGGTCAGGCAGGAAACCCTCTTGCAAAAGATCTGGCATCCGATGGGTGGAAAGTTGCTGTTATAGAAAGGAATTTTGTCGGAGGAAGTTGTATAAATTATGGATGCACTCCTTCAAAAACTATGTCAGCAAGTGCTAAAACTGCAGATTTTGTAAAAAGATCTTCCGAATACGGGATACATACCTCTTCAGTTCAAGTTAATATGAAAGAAGTATATAAACGAAAAAAGGAAACTGTTGAGAGTTTTCGAAAAGGTACTTTAAAAAGACTGAATAGTTCGGAAAATATAAGCCTGATTAGAGGAGAAGCTTCTTTTATCGATTCCAATACCATTAAAATAAGTTTAAAAAATGGTGAATCGAAAATTATTAATTCGGATAAAATTTTTATTAATACCGGTGGAAGACCGGTTATTCCTTCAATAAATGGTTTAGATAAAATCTCATATCTTGATTCTACTTCAATAATGGAACTTGAGGAACTGCCAAAACACCTTTTAATAATTGGCGGAGGGTATATCGGAGTTGAGTTCGGACAAATGTTCAAACGATTTGGAAGTGAAGTTTCTATTATCCAGCATAGCGGACAATTATTAGGCAGAGAAGATCCCGATATCGCTGATGAAATAAAAAAAATATTAGAAGAAGACGGTGTAAATGTATATCTAAATTCTAATGTAATCAAAATAGAAAAACTAAAAAATAAAATCTCACTCACAATTTCAAGAAGGAAAAAAGAAGAAATTATTTCCTGTTCACACCTTCTTATTGCAGCAGGGCATAAACCAAATACTGAAGATTTAAATCTCCCTGCCGCAGGTATAAAAACTGATGAGAAAGGTTACATAAAAGTTAACGATAAATTAGAATCAAACATTGAAGGCATTTATGCTCTTGGTGATGTAAAAGGAGGTCCCGCTTTTACACATATTTCTTATGATGATTACCGTATTGTACGGGATAATATTCTATATAATAAAAATAGAACAATTAAAGGTAGAATGGTTCCATACACGGTTTTTATTGATCCCCAATTAGGCAGAGTTGGCTTGAATGAAACCGAAGCAAAGAAAAATGAAATTAATTACGCCGTTGCTAAAATGCCAATGAGTTATATTGCACGCGCAATAGAAGTAAGTGAAACATGCGGATTAATGAAAATAATTATAGATAAAAAGACCGAAAAAATTTTAGGCTGCTCAATACTTGGGATTGAGGGGGGAGAAATAATGAGCATGATACAAATTGCGATGTTGGGAGATCTTAAGTATACTGTTTTACAAGGAGCAATATTCACACACCCGACTTTAGCCGAATCTTTAAATACTGTTTTTTCACATATTTAGAAGTAAAAAAGGCGCTCAAACCGAACGCCTTTTTAAAGCCGCATTTATTATTTATTAGTAATATCATCTTTCTTCACCTCTTCACCTAAAAGCGCCAGCCTTGCCTGTTCCAAGACTTTTTCCTGATCTTTAGTATGTACCATTCTAAACCAAAGTGCGGGATCTTCCTTATAATCATCCGATGTGTATCCCGTTACCGATACACATCCAGGGCCATGGATTGTCTCAATAGCAATTCCATCCTTAATTTTTACGGTATAAATATAATCTGTTAAAAAATTAATTAGATTTTGATATCTGTTTGTTACATCCATATTTATTGTACTGCTGCTATTTTGTTCCGAATTTTCTTTATTCACCATGATGGATTTTAATTTATTTTCAAAAGCTATAAATGGAATCAATCAAGGTATTTGATTTTCAAGTATCAAATTTAATGCTTTTTGAAAGGCAATACTATGCTTAATCCAACCTGCTTTAGCCTCAGGAATTCTTAGAAATAAAAAAACCCGGCATTTAATCAACCGGGTTTTTTCAATTTGATGTAAAATCTACATCTACTATTTATTCATTTAAAGTTTTTTCTATAAGCTCAATTTATCTTTAAATTTAATTGCCTGTCTTCGTGAAACTTCAATCTTCATTCCACCTTTTAATTTTACCAGCAAACCGCCATTCAACCAGGGTTCTATATTATCAATCCATTTTAAATTTATAATATGTTTCCGGTTTGCTCTAAAGAAACTCCTAGCATCAAGTCTTTCATCAAGATAATTTAATGTTCGAAGAATAAGAGGTTTGTTGTCGTCAAAATACAACCTTACATAATTTCCTTCCGATTCAAATAGACGGACATTAGTTAGTTTTACAAACCAGCATCTATCCCCGTCTTTAACAAAAACCTGGTCATTTTCCGTTAGCGCCGATTGTGTATCTTCAGAAATTTTTTCTTTTTTGTTTGTCTCTATAATTTTTTTGATTGCTTCTTCCAGGCGTTTAGGTTCAATCGGTTTCAGTAAATAATCTAGTGCATTATATTCAAAAGCTTTTAAAGCATACTCATCATAAGCAGTTGTAAATACAACTTTGGGAACACTATCTAATTCTTCCAGCAGTTCAAAGCCGTTTTTCCCCGGCATTTGAATATCAAGAAAAATTAAATCAGGATTGAGCTCAGAAATTTTATTTAGAGCATCTTCAGCATTTACTGCTTCTCCAACTATATTTATTTCTTTAAAAGGAGCCAGCAAACGCCGGAGTTCAACCCTGGCTAATCTTTCATCGTCAATAATTATTGATTTCATTTTACTCCTCCTTATCAGCCCCGAAAGCCGGATGTATTATTGAGATTAATAGGAATTACTATTTCGGCAAGAACTTTATCTTCTGAATCATTCTTTATTGTAAATGAAGCTTTTTCACCATAAAGGAGATTTAACCGGTGCTTTGTATTGCTTATGCCAAAACCTTTTGAGTGTTTCAATACTTCATCTTCAATTTGACCATTGTTCTTAATCTTTATATGAAGAGTAGAATTTTTAATTGAAGAGCAAATTGAAATCTCGCCGCCGCCTGTTCTTTTTGAAATACCGTGCTTTATACCGTTTTCAACAAGTGTCTGGATCATCATCGGCGGTATTTCAACATTTAATGCATCTGGAGATATTTCCATTTCGAATTTCAATCTTTCCTCAAACCTAATTTTCTCAAGCGAAAGATAATCAGAAACAGCTTTCATTTCATCTTCTAAGGGTACAGTTTCTATTCTTTCCATCTTCAAAGAGTATCTTAATATATTTGATAATTTAGTAACGGCAGTTTGAGCACTCTGCGGATCCTCTTCAATTAACGCCCTTATACTATTTAAAGCATTAAACATAAAATGCGGATTAAGCTGGGATTTGAGTGTTTTTAATTCAAAATCTTTTACCGCTGCTTCCCAAATATAAGACTCTATTTCCGCTTTTTTATAATTTTCAAAATAATGAATGGAAAAATATATTAATGTCCAGAAAAGAATTACACTGCTTAAATTTATGACACCCATTAATGGCGTTGTAAACCTAAATTCC
Organism: uncultured Ignavibacteriaceae bacterium; assembly: GCA_964448105.1. Taxonomy (GTDB): domain Bacteria; phylum Bacteroidota; class Ignavibacteria; order Ignavibacteriales; family Ignavibacteriaceae; genus CAVQBP01. The sequence continues at coordinate 22,893 of CAYUVK010000002.1, read as the reverse complement.
TGCGGTTCAGCTCCTTCTAATATTGAGTGGGAGAAAAATAAAACTGCAAATAAAATGCACCCTATAGTTATACTGGACAATAGAACTTTGGGAATGGTTTTATTTAACGGGGAATCCAGCCAGTGCAGCTTATTAATATAATAGCGTAATGTATGGGTTAATAGGATCCCGGCAAGACAAACGATAGCCCAGACAAAAATATCATTTATCGAAAATCCTTCTAGGGAAGAATTTACTATAATATTGGCAGCACCGAAAAGTCCCCACCCGGTAATTTGACTTATCCAGTAAATTTTATTTCTTTTCAAGATATTTTTCTTACCTGCTAAATCATTTTTTGAAGAAGATTCACCGAAAAAATATTCAATTAACCCATTATCGACAAGATTATAATAAGTATTCATCATAAATATAAATGTATAGTTGCTAAAAGAAAATTATCTGTTCCCGAATAATTTTTATAATTAAATCTATCATTTGAATTTCCCATATTCGATTCACACAATTATTAAACAATAATGGGATTCTAAATTAATTTTTAAGTCTTAAAAAGACATGCATATTATTAAAAATGGTTGAATTAAGGGATAGATGGGGGTATTAATTGAAATAAAATAGGTGGTTATGAGTTAAAACGAAGAAAATAAAATAATTCCGAATAATTTAAAATCAGCTTCATTTTTAATACATTCTAAAAGGATTCTTAAAATATTCATTTTCTCAATTGACTTTAATTGAAGAAAAATTTACTATATCTAGTAAAATTTATCTTTTAGGGGCTTTTTAAGAAATCGTCCTGTTTATATTCTTTTCGAGATATTCAATACCCTAAAAATCGCTGTCAATAAATATTTACTTTTATACTACTGAAAAGATTTAATTCCGGTGATTCTATGATCGGGGAATGGTTGTTACATTATCTGGCTAGAAAGTCCTGCATTATTTACTTGCTTATTGGGGCTTCCTCCCTTTTCAATTCATATCCGCAAAATATAAACTCTCAATTCCCAACTCCAACATTCGAGTATATGTCAAGTGAAGACGGTTTGCCTGAAAATAGTGTAACCTGCATCCTGCAGGATCATCTTGGTTATTTATGGTTGGGTACACAAAATGGTTTGGTGAGATATGATGGTTATTCAATGAAAGTTTTTAAACAGGATAAAAATGACAGCAGCAGTATTAGTAACGGAGATATTTCAGCAATCTATGAGGATAAGAATAATACTCTATGGGTCGGTACATTGAATGGACTAAATAAATACAACCGTGCAAACGATTCATTTAAGTCTTATAAAAATAATCCAAACGATACAATTAGTATAAACAGTAACGTGATCAATTGTATTTATGAAGATTCTGACAGAAGATTTTGGGTGGGTTCTGCAAATGGATTAAACTTATTTGACAGAGATAAACAAATTTTCACCAGGTATTTTTTCAGAGATTCAGCTACAAAATTATACACTACATCTATACCAGGTAAACATAATTTAAATGTATATTCTATAATTGAGGAACCTGGTACCAAGGATCTTTTAGTTGGTATTAATACAGCCGGATTATGGAGATTTAATATAAAAGAAGGAGCCATTTCAAAATATAAATTTAATACACCGGATGTTCCCGATGAGAAAGTTGGTAGAATTCAAGCATTGTATAAATCGAGAGATGGAAAAATATGGATCGCTTCAACTAATACATTATCAAGCTTAGATGTAAAGAAAAAAGAATATAAATCTTATATTGAGTTTCCATTAAATCATGAAGGATATGCGAAAGGTACCGTAATAGAAGATCAAAAAGGTATGATCTGGTGCGGATTCTTCGCACTTGACAATGGTGTATTCTGTTTAGATCCAAACACCGGAAATTATCGTCAATATAAATTTTATCCCGTTAATAGAGTTTATTCAATATATGAAGATCGTTCGGGAATTATCTGGGTCGGAACATGGTGTTTGGGACTTCAGAAGTGGGATAAAAGGGAACATAAATTTCATGTCTTTAAACATGATCCACTAAATAATAATAGTATAAGCGATAATTGGGTATTTGATATACATTATGATCCCAAAGGATTTCTCTGGTTTTTGACAAAAAACGGATTAGATAAATATGATAAAAAAACAAGCAGATACAGGCATTATCTGGAAAACATAAAAAATTTTATAAATCCACACGCAGCACCAAGATTTATTATTGACAGATCAGGTATAATCTGGATCTTTGGAATTCGTGATCACGGAATAATTAGTTTTAACCCTCAAAGTGAGACTTATCGTCTTTACCTTAATAACCCCAAAGATTCTATCAACATAGTCAATAAAAATGTAGTAACAGCCGTTTTAGATCATTTTGGAATTATTTGGGTTGGTACACAGTATTCAGGGCTTTATAGTTACGACATAATCAAAAATAAATTAAAAAATTATAAGCATGTTCCAAATAATCCAGCCAGCTTAAGTGAAAACAGGGTGAACGTTATCTTCGAAGACAGTTTTGGAACGCTTTGGTTTGGAACTAATTTGGGCGGGCTGGATAAATTTAATCGGGTAACAGAAAAATTCACATACTGCGCATTTTATTGCGTTATAGCAATTTATGAAGATAAAAATAGTAACTTTTGGATCAGTGATTATTTATCAGGATTAAATCTTTTCGACCGCAAAAAGAATAAAATAATATCGAATTATAGTGAGAAAGAGGGATTCACAAATCATGCAATTTATGAGATATTAGAAGACAACCATAGTAATCTCTGGATGGGTGCTGAGATGGGTCTTTTAAAATATTCTATAAAAGAAAAAATATTTAGAAATTATACTAAAGATGATGGCCTTCCGGCTAACAGGTTTTTATGGCCTTATCCTAAAGATGCCGATGGATTCATGTACTTTAACACAGTAGAAGGAATTATTTATTTTAATCCGGATAGCATAATGGATGATCCGGTACCACCGAAAGTTGTTATAAACAGAGTTTCTCTTTTCAATAGATCTGGTGAAAAACTAAAATACAAAGGATTCATTTCAGAACTTAAGGAAATTATTCTTCCATACAACCAAAATAGTCTCCGTTTCGATTATGTCGGTTTACAGTTTAGTGTCCCAGTAAAAAACAAATACAAATATATTTTAGAAAATTTTGATAAAGACTGGATAGATGCCGGAACACAAAGAAATGCAGTTTATACAAATCTTTCCCCAGGTAAATATATTTTTAGGGTAAATGCTGCAAATAAAGACGAAATTTGGAACGAAATAGGAGCTTCAATTACAATTATCATTACTCCACCCTGGTGGGAAACTACTTATGCATATATTTTTTATGCTTTAATTATCATTACAATCATTTATTTGACCTGGAAAATGCAGCTTAAAAGGATGAGAGTAAAACATGAATTTGAAATGAGCAAGTTCGAGGCAGAAAAGCTGCATGAAGTAGACGAATTGAAATCCCGGTTCTTTACTAATATATCACACGAATTCAGAACACCGCTTACATTAATACTCGGACCGGTTAAACAGATGATTGAAAGGACAAAAGATGAGAGAAATAAAAATGAACTTCAGGTTGTGCACAAAAATGCAAAGAGCCTGCTGGGACTTGTAAACGAACTGCTTGATATATCCAAGCTTGAATCTGGTAATATGAAGCTGCAGGCAAGCCCACAAAATATCATTCCTTTGCTAAAAGCTCTTGTGCAATCTTTTTGTTCTTATGCAGAACGAAAAAAAATTAATCTGAAATTTAACAGTAATGGACAAGAGATAATTGTATACATAGATCAGGAAAAAATAAAAAAGATAATTACCAATTTGCTTTCAAATGCATTCAAATTTACTCCGGAGGGGGGTGAAATCAAGGTCTTAGCAAATATAAAAGATGAGGCATTTGTTGAAATCTCCATTCGTGACAATGGAACGGGCATACCAAAAGAAAATATTTCCAAAATATTTGACCGGTTTTATCAGGTGGATGGAAGTCATACAAGAAAACAGGAAGGAACGGGGATTGGTTTATCATTGACAAAAGAATTAGTTGAACTGCACAAAGGGAAAATTGAAGTCGAAAGTGAGGAAGGAAAAGGAACTACATTTACAATCAGCATTCCATTAGGGAAAAAACACTTGAAAGCGGAAGAAATCTGTGAAACATATGAAAATGAAGTTCAATATAATTCTCAAAAATCAGTCAATATAGTTGAATGTGAAATTGAGCTGCCACGGATTGATTTGATTTCAGATACCGGTAATAATAATGGAAATCCTATCCTTTTAATAGTGGAAGATAATTCCGACATCAGGAATTATATCAAAAATATTCTTGAAAAAAATTATAAAATATTTGAAGCAATAGATGGTGAAGACGGCTGGAATAAATCAGTAGAAAATATACCTGATTTAATTATAAGTGACGTAATGATGCCTAAGATGGATGGATTTCAGTTATGTAATAAGTTAAAGACAGATGAAAGAACAAGTCACATTCCGGTAATACTGCTTACTGCGAAAGCAGCAAAGCAGGACAAGATAGAAGGATTTGAAACCGGTGCAGATGAATATATAATGAAACCATTTGAGACTGATGAATTAAAAGCCAGAATAAAAAACCTTATTGACCAGAGGAAAAGGCTTCATGAGCATTTCAGGAAACACGGAATATTTGAAATAGAAGAATCCCGGTTTACTTCCGCAGATAAAAAATTCTTAAAAAAAGTTTTTAATACAATTACAGAAAATATTTCCGATCCTTCTTTTAATGTAGAGGTACTTTCAGAATTAATTGCAGTAAGCCGCTCGGTTCTTCATAAGAAAATTGTTTCACTAACGGGTGAGCCTCCTGTTGAATTAATTAGAAGAATAAGATTAACCAAAGGGGCAGAATTAATAGAAAAGAAGTTTGGGAACATATCTGAAATAGCGTTTGAAGTAGGCTTTAATAATCCCGCTCACTTTTCAGAGTACTTCAAGAAGCAGTTTGGTGTAACGCCATCGCAATATCTGGGGCACAAAGTATAATATAATTAGCATTACGACCTCTCCAGAGTTGTATTTTTATGCTATCATTTTGTTTATGAAAATTTTTATATTTTTGAAAAAATGACTGGGAACCTTATTTTTTGAATTAACCTTAATAAACTTGACAAACAACAATACTCTTTAACCTTATTACCTTATAATCTTGGGGGAAAAATGAAAATAGAGTATAATAATCTATATACACACTTTATCTTTCTTACTTTAAATCGTGCCCCAATCATTCAGGAAAAGAATCGAAATAGGATTGAGAAATATATAACGGGGATAATAAACAATAACGATTCTAAATTATATGCTATATATGCAAATCCGGAACATGTTCATTTTATTATGTCACGTTCTCCTAAATTATCAGAAGAATATCTTTCATCAATAATAGCAGAAAGCTCTGAAAGATTTATAAATGAAAATAAACTATGCGCAGGTCATTTTGCCTGGCAGGAAACTGCTGCGGCATTTTCCGTATCAAAAGCAGATGTAAACAAAGTTTGTAAATACATATTGAATCAGCCCAGGCATCATCATAAAATAACTTTTAATGAGGAATATGAATCGTTTATGAAATTCTATCGGAAGACGTTGAATATATATAAATAAGCTAATAAGGTTAAAGACTCTTGTGGAACTGTTTTTTACTAAGGTTTAATAAAGAAATAAGGTTAGGTTATTATTTCTTTTGAATAAAATAAAAATTCCAATATAGCAGGAACCTTATTAGATGAATCAACCTTAGTAACTCAAAATAATTATAATTCATAAACCTTATTACCTTATAATCAAAGAGTATAGAGTACAATGATCTGTTGTACAACACTTTATCTTTTTAAACTTAAATCATGCAACTATTGTTTTAGCAAAGAATCGAAATAGACAGATGTGTAAATACATATTGAATCAGCCCAGGCATCATCATAAAATAACTTTTAATGAGGAATATGAATCGTTTATGAAATTCTATCGGAAGACGTTGAATATATATAAATAAGCTAATAAGGTTAAAGACTCTTGTGGAACTGTTTTTTACTAAGGTTTAATAAAGAAATAAGGTTAGGTTATTATTTCTTTTGAATAAAATAAAAATTCCAATATAGCAGGAACCTTATTAGATGAATCAACCTTAGTAACTCAAAATAATTATAATTCATAAACCTTATTACCTTATATTCAAAGAGTATAGAATACAATGATCTGTATAAATTCCATTTCACGATGAACCAATACAGTTTTTCCGACTGAAAACTGACCCACTTTGCAGAATATTTTAAGAAGCAGCTTGGCATACCCCCTTCTCAGTATCTACAAAGTAAATAGAATACATTTCTAACTAATATAAAACTTACAGCAGGTTATTTTTACACCGGAGAAGACTCAGAGGCAACAGAGAAAAGGTTTTTCCCCTGCGATCTCTGTTTTACCTCTGAGTTCTCTGTGGTAAACTTTCACATGAGGATTAAAAAAAAGTCTATTTAACTTCCTGTTATTATTTAAAACGACAAATCAGTAAGAAATCAATACAAATCGGGTAGAAAAACCTTCCTAAAAAGTATATCTATATGCAGTTGATTTCCAGTTATAGTATGGATTACGTTGATTCTTAATCTTACTCTTTCCAAAGGAATCCCTTCGGGATACCCCTAATCTTAATCTATAACTCTTTGCTGGGGGAGTAAGATTAAGATTATGATTAAGAATATTCCTTTTTACAACTAAAAACGGGATCTCAAAATGAACGATCTAGTACCAAACGAGTTCTATTTATTCCAGAATTACCCCAATCCATTTAAAGATAAAACAACAATAAAATACTGTGTGGCTTATAAGACCAGGGTTAAGGTAACAGTCTTTAATTCTGAAGGTGAGTTGATTGAAAAACTGGTAGATGAAGAAAAAGAGGCAGGCACGTATAAATCCGAATTTCCACCGGGAGCAAATTTCCTACTTGAAGACAAGTCAGATAAGCAATTGAAAAATGGAAACTATTTATACCGTTTAGAAGCCGGAAATTATACAAGCGAAAAGGAAATGAAACTAATTAAATAAAAAATAAGGGTTCTCAAACCTAATAAATACTTAAGAAGAACACCTCGTAATTTAAAAAATCTTAATGGAGGTACGCTATGAAAAAATTAATAATACTTACAATTTTCGTATTCACAATTCTTTTCTCTTGTACAATTATTGCTCAGCAGATGAGGTCGTTAAGAATTACTAGTACAGTAAATATCCCTAAAAAAATTCAGAAACTAGTCCTTGATCCTCTTCCAGCCGGTACTTATACAATTGGGACTGCAGGTGATTTCCCAACAATCGATTCTGCATTTAACAAATTAAGCGTTGATGGTATTTCCGGACCAGTCACGTTTGAATTGATTGATACTTTGTATACTGCACCTTCAGATTCTCTTGGATTTTTCTTAAATGGGCCAATTCCCGGGGCAGATCAAAACAATCGTGTTACAATTAAACCGGCAGAAAATAAAAATGTTACAATAGCTGGAGAAGGACATCTTGTATTTAGATTCAATAACACAAGTTATCTAACGCTGGATGGAATTGCTTTAACTGGAAATTCAACGTTGACAATTCATGCCTTACAAAATAGTCGGTTTACTTGGAATGATCCTGTAGATTTTGTAGATAATTCAGATCACAACGTTGTTCAAAATATTACAGCAATTAGTGAAGATTTTATGCGCGTTAGTGATGGTATCGGATTTTGGGCCGAGGATAATATTAATTCAGCACCGGACAGTAATTTAATTTTTAATAATTTTATTAAAAAAGCTGGATGGGGAATTCTTATTCAGGGTGGTGGAACACAGAGGGCAAAAGGCAATATTATAAGAGGAAATTTTATCGGTTCGGAAACCGATAGTTTAATTGGCTGGGGAATTCAATTAGCTGATTGCCAGAATACATTAGTTGAGAGGAATATTATTCAAAATCTGAAAGTAACTGCTAATCTGTCTGATAACACAATTAACGTGGGTATAAATTCATATTGGGGTAACGGAGATATTATCCGCAACAACATCGTTCACAATATAAAAAGCAATGCAGGATATACAAGTACCGGAATATTGTTATCTGGGGCGTCTAATGAAACAGGCAGTAATGATTTAGTGTATGACAATATGGTTTACGATATACAAAGCACATCATCTGAATCTGATAGCAGAGTTGCGGGAATACAAATGTGGTGTCAAAATAATCCCAAAATTTATTATAACACAGTTTACTTATCCGGCAATGGAGCAAATCATGAGGGCTCAGCTGCTTTCTATATCTATAGTGGCTTTGGCAATTCAACAAATGTAGAGGCAAAGAATAATATTTTTGTAAATACCCGAGACGAATCCCCTTATTGTGCTTCATCTATTTATAATTATACAACTTCAAACCTTGTTTCGGATAACAATGATCTCTATGATGAGCAAAACCAATACAATTGCGTTGTAAGAATAGGCGGTACTAAATACAATACTCTCACAGATTGGCAGGTAACCGGAAAAGATTTAAATAGCATAACCGAAATGCCGAATTTTAAATCTCCTTATCTGCATATAGATGAAAGTACTCCAACAAATCTTGAGAAGCGTGCAGTACCAATTGCAGGAATAACTACTGACTTTGATGGGGATTCCAGGGACGCATATTTACCAGATATAGGTGCAGATGAGTTTAATGGTCAAGTTGAATCCGGACCGCTCATGAGCGGATATTCCATCGGAACCACCGGGTATTTCCCAACAATCGATTCCGCATTTAAAAGGTTAAGTGACGATGGTATTTCCGGGCCAGTCACTCTTGAACTAATTGATACTTTATATACTGCTCCGACTGATACTAATGGTTTCTTATTAAAAGGACCAATACCCGGGACGGATAAAAATAACCGTGTTATAATTAGACCGACAACAAATAAAAATGTAATAATAGAAAGTAGCGGAAAGGCGGTAGTAACCTGTCTGAATACCAGTTACGTTACTTTTGATGGAGCAGCATTAACAGGGTCTACCAGCCTAACATTTCACGCACTTCACAATAATCAATTTACTGAAAATGACTGCTTGGATTTTTTGTATAATTCTGATCACAATATAATTGAAAACATAACCTTTATTTCCGAAGATTACAATAGAGGTAATAGTCTTGCGTTATGGGCTTGGCAGAACGGAGTAGCACCCGATAGCAATTTAATTCAAAATAACATCGTTAAAAGTTCCCTTGTTGGAATCCTTATTTCTGCCTATTACTCTTCTAATAGGGCAGAAGGGAATATTGTAAGAAAAAATTATTTAGGCTCAGAAGTTGACAGCTTAATCGCATGGGGCATACACGTTCAACACTGCCATAATACTATCGTAGAAAATAATATTGTTCAACATATGACTGTAACAAGTAGTGATGCTGCAAATGTCGATTACGGGATCGCCTCATATTGGGGTAGTGCAGATACTATACGTAACAATATTGTACACAGCGTAAAAAGCAGTGCAGAACGTACTGGGACTGGAATATTGTTGTCAGGTGATCCAGGAAGCTACATAGGTAATAACAATTTAGTTTATAATAATATGGTTTATGATATTCAAAGTACCTCGACAGAATTGGACAGCAGGGTTGCAGGAATACAAATGTGGCATCAAAGCAATCCTAAAGTTTATTATAACTCTGTTTATTTAACCGGTAAGGGATCAAGTCCGTATGGTTCTGCCGCATTGTATATTTATTATGATTGCAGTAATGTAGAAGCAAAAAATAATATTTTAGTAAATAAAAGAGATGAATCCCCTTATTGGGCCTCATCTATTTATGACTATACAACTTCCAACCTTGTCTCGGATAACAATGATCTCTATGATGAGCAAAACCAATACAATTGCGTTGTAAGAATAGGCGGTACTAAATACAATACTCTCACAGATTGGCAGGTAACCGGAAAAGATTTAAATAGCATAACCGAAATGCCTAATTTCAAATCTCCCTATCTTCATATAGATGAAAGCATTCCAACAAATCTTGAATCGCACGGAATCTCTATCGCCGGAATAAATACAGATATTGACGGGGACAAAAGAGGTACTGATTCAACCGATATCGGTGCAGATGAATTTAATGGGAAGACTGTTGTTGGAGTAAATGATAAAGTAACTCAGCCTTTAGTATATAACCTAGAACAAAATTATCCCAATCCTTTCAACCCAAGTACAAAAATAAAGTACTCAATACCCAAACAATCATATGTAACACTTAAAGTATATGATATACTTGGGAGAGAAGCTGTGACATTAGTTAACGAAGAAAAACCTGCAGGCAATTATGAAGTAGACTTCAACGCACAACAAACAACAGACCACAAACAACTTTCATCCGGCGTCTATTTCTATCAAATAAAAGCAGGCGATTATGTAAGCACAAAGAAGATGATTTTGCTGAAATGAGCAGAAGCCAGATATCAGAGGTCAGAAATCAGAAGTCAGAAAAACAGAAATCAGTCGGGTAAATTGTTGATTTATTCGAACATTAATTTTAGCAGGAGGCGCTATGTTGACTAAAAAAAATTTTCACAAAACAACCGGGAAACAATTTCTATCTGCAGATAAGTCAGTAATAATGGGAAACGGATTGATATTTCTTGTTTTATTGTTTCTATTTCTCTTTAGCAGCGGATCAATCCTTAAAGCCCAAAACCCTGAATGGATGAATTTTGCAAACGGAAATATAACCATTTCAATGGTTGTAGAGGGAAATTATTTATGGATAGGTACAGATGGCGGCTTAATTAAACTTAATATCTTGACCAACGAAAAGGTATTTTTTAACAAAACAAATTCCGGTTTGCCAGATAATTCGGTGCATTGTTTTGCTGTAGACGAAAGCGGAAATATATGGTCTGGAGGTCAAAATGGCCTAGTAAAATATGACGGTGTAAATTGGACTGTATATGATACATCTAATTCCGGGTTGCCGAATGATTATGTGAATTGCCTCGCTGTAGACAGTAGTAGGAATATATGGGTAGGGACTGGGAACATGACCGAATTGGCTGGTGGTGGTGGATTAGCAAAATATGATGGTGCAAACTGGACTGTTTATGATACATCTAATTCCGGGTTGCCGAGTAATGATGTGTGGTGCCTAGATATAGACGAAAGCGGGAATAAGTGGATGGGGACTGGGAGCCGGTTTGATTATTGCGGTTTAGCAAAATTTGACGGTACAAACTGGACTGTTTATAATACTTCCAATTCCGCTTTACCGAATGATAATGTGAATTGCCTCGCTGTAGACCGTAGCAGGAATATATGGATAGGGACTGGGAATATCATGGAAATATCTGGTGGTTTAGCAAAATTTGACGGTAAAAACGGTACCATTTATAATACATCCAATTCCGCTTTTCCCCATTTTAGAGGAATGAGTGTGAGTTGCATTGTTGCAGACAGAAACAATAATATATGGATAGGTATATTGGGAGACTATGTAGAATTAGTTAAGTATGACGGAACAAATTGGACTGTTTATAATACTTCCAATTCCGGTTTTCCTGATAATTTTGTGGGGCCCCTTGCCGTAGACGGAAGTGGGAATATATGGATAGGGACTGAAGATGGCTTGGTTGTCTTTAATGAAGGAGGAATAGTTTCTGTTAAAGAACTTGAAAATAAAAATGAGCATTATCCGGACAAGTTTATTTTAAGTCAGAACTATCCAAATCCATTCAACCCAAGCACAACAATAAAGTACTCAATACCCAAACAATCCTATGTAACACTAAAAATATATGATATACTCGGTCGTGAAGTAGCAGCTTTAGTTAACGAAGAAAAACCGGCAGGAAATTATGAGGTCGCATTCAACAAACAAAAGACTACAAACTGCAAACAACTAGCATCCGGCATCTATTTCTATCAAATAAAAGCAGGTGATTATGTAAGCACAAAGAAGATGACCTTGCTGAAGTAAACAGAAGACAGAAGTCATAGATCAGAAGCCAGAAGAAAAGAAATCAATAGGGCGAGTTGTTTTTTCGCTTGAACATTAATTTTAACAGGAGGAGCTATGTTAAGTAAAACAAAATTACAATTTGCAGTAAAAAATTTAATACAAACTTTACTATTCTTTTTGCTGATAACACAAATAAGTTTTGCCCAATGGGTGCAAACCAACGAACCTAACAGCTACGTTTATTCATTTGCCATTTCAGGTGTCAATCTCTTTGCCGGGGGCTATGGCGGTGTCTATCTCACGACCAACAACGGCACAAGCTGGACGGCGGTCAATTCCGGCTTGAGTTATACTATTGTCATTGCTCTTGCCGTCTCTCCCAACGGGACAAGTGGTGCAAATATCTTTGCCGGTACTGGTGATTGGATGTATTCTGGCGGTGAGGGCGTTTACCTATCGACCGACAATGGCACAAGCTGGACAGCGGTTGATTCCGGCCTAACCGATAATGATGTCCTAGCCCTTGCCGTCTCTCCCAATGGGACAGGGGGCACGAATCTCTTTGCCGGTACTGGAGGGCGCGACGCGAAGGGAATTTTCCTATCGACCAACAACGGCACAACCTGGACTGCAGTCGATTCAGGCTTGACGAACACGTACGTCCGGTCTCTTGCCGTTTCACCCAACGGGACAGGAGGTACGAATATCTTTGCGGGGACTGCTGGCGGTGTTTTTCTCTCCACCAATAACGGTACAAGCTGGACTGCGGTCGATTCAGGCTTGACGAACACGTACGTCGTGTCTCTTGTCGTTTCTCCTGAGGGGACAAGTGGCACGCATTTATTTGCCGGCACTGATCCCGCTAGCGTCTTTGTTTCAACTAATAACGGCACAAGCTGGACAGCCGTTGATTCTGGCTTGACAGACGAATGGGTTGATGCACTTGCCGTTTCTCCCAACGGGACGGGAGGCACGAATCTCTTTGCGGGAACTGCTGGCGGCGTTTTTCTCTCCACCAATAACGGTACAAGCTGGACTGCGGACAACACGGGATTGAACAATACTGATGTTCGGGCCCTTACCGTCTCTGGCACGAATCTCTTTGCCGCAACTTTTGGCGGCGGCGTGTGGAGACGGCCATTGTCGGAAATGATCACATCAGTGGATAGACCCTTAAGTGAGGTACCAAAGCGTTTCAGTCTAGACCAGAACTACCCCAACCCATTCAACCCAAGCACAACAATAAAATACTCAATACCAAAACAATCTTATGTAACACTAAAAGTATATGATATACTTGGTCGTGAAGTTGCAGCTTTAGTTAATGAAGAAAAACCGGCAGGAAATTATGAAGTAGAATTTTCCCCGGTATCCGGCATCCGGAATCTGGTTTACCATCCAAAAGGGATGGCATCCGGGATTTATTTCTATCAATTAAAGGCAGGCGATTATGTAAACACAAAGAAGATGATTTTGCTGAAGTGAGCAGAAGCCAGAGGTCAGATGTCAGAAAAACAGAAATCAGTCGTGCGAATTGTTGATTCGTTCGGACATAAATTTTATAGGAGGAGCTATGAAAACGATATTATTTATTTTTACAGTAATTATTTTTGCACAAACAAACAGCTTTGCACAAGAAGGTTGGATTTAAAATAACTGAGCTTATAAAAGATGTCTTACAAATTAATTTTAATACCATTTCTATTAAACAAAAGAGATGTATCATGCATAAACTTATAAAAATAATTGTTTGTGTTTTCTTCCTTTCATTTTTATATCCGAATACTCTTATGGCCCAGATGTTCACAAAAATTTCAACCGGGCCAATATCGGAAATTCTTGGAAATTCGCAAGGCAGCAGCTGGGCTGATTACGACAATGACGGTTTATTAGATGTTTTAATAACAAATACATCTTTCTATGGAGAAAATAAACCAAATCTGCTCTACCATAATGAAGGCGCGGGCTATTTTGTTCTAGTTGATACAGGAGCTATTTATAATGATATCATTTCAGCTTCCTGCAGCTCTAGTTGGGGCGACTATGATAACGACGGTAATCCAGATTTATTTGTAGGTGTAGCCGATCAGTCAATTAATCATTTATACCATAACGAAGGAAATGGAAATTTTAAACTAATTACTTCGGAGCTGCAAGGAGATGCAACATCTGATGCGAGTTGGATAGATTATGATAACGATGGATATTTAGATATATATTTGACTTCTCAGGTCAATAATAAAAATATTCTATACCATAATAACGGTTTAGGTGGTTTTACGAAAGTTGATACGGGAATAATTGTTTCTGATACAGATTGTGCAATATCTCTTAGTTGGGCAGATTTCGATAATGACGGTGATCTAGACCTTTTCGCTTCCAACTTTGATTTTAACTCGACTTCTGCTATAAACCGTTTGTATATTAATCATGGGAACGGATATTTTACAAGTATGTCGTCAGATGCGGTTATCCTAAAAGATGCTGCAAATACTACAGGAGCTAGTTGGGGAGATTATGACAATGATGGTAACCTGGATCTGTATGTTGTAAACAACCAAAGTGCTAATGAATTATTCCACAATAATGGTGACGGTACTTTTGAGAAAATTATAATAGACCCTCCCGAGGCTGCTGCTGCTTTTTCTGTAGGAAGCACCTGGGGTGACTTTGATAACGATGGTGATTTGGATTTATTCACAACAAATGATCGGGGTTTCCCCGGTGATCCTACACCATCTTTCAGAGATAATCTTTTATTCATAAATAACGGCAATGGTCAATTTACAAGAATAACTACCGGCGATATAATTACCGATGGAGGTCATTCCTGCACTGCAGCAGATTATGATAATGATGGTGATCTGGATATTTTAATAGTAAATGGTTCGCTGGGTGCACCTTATGTAAATTATCTTTATTTGAATAACGGCAACTCGAATAATTGGGTTACTTTAACCTGCGTAGGTACTGTATCAAATAAATCGGCAATAGGAACGAGGGTTAAGGCTAAAGCGAAGATTAATGGAAAAGATATATGGCAGATGCGTGAAATTGCTCAAAATACAGGCTGTCATACCAATAACAGTCCGAGAGTGCATTTCGGATTGGGTAAAGCATCAGTAATTGATTCTTTAATTGTAAGATGGCCATCCGGTAATGTTGATGTGTATACAAATGTTGCTCCTAATAAATTTTATACTGTAAATGAAGGTGCATCAAATTTAATAATAGTTCCGACAAATATATTTGCTAAAAAATCTACTATTGATAAATCGTATATAAGAAAAGGAATAGATTCAGTTCTTTTCCTCACCCGTTTTTCAAATATATACAACCAGTCGTTTTCAGCACATATTTTAGTTGCAAATACAGATTATACCGAAGTAGATTCTTTAAATATTTTTGATGATGGATTTCATAACGATTCACTTGCTAATGACGGACTTTATGGAGCTTATATTACTCCAAGAAAAACAGAAGATTTTTTTACAATAAGTGTAAGTACAATTACCAACGAAAATAATAGATATTTTAATACACCGGATATTTCACGGTTTACCACCATAGGACCAGTAGTACTGGATAGTATATCAATTAGTAAATCTATTCATAATCCTAACATTTATATTGTCAAACCATTTATAAAGAATGAATCAAAAAGTGCAACAATAAAAAATGACTCTGTAAAACTAATATCAAGTGATTCGTGGGCTAAAGGTATATCCACGTTTTATGATTTACCAGACATTAATCCAGGTTCTACAGTTGAACCATCTTTAAGTTTTCAAATTGGGTATATAGACTCGCTATTCCCCGGTTATTTTGATTTCAAAGTAGAAATAATGAGTGATGGGTGGGTTTACTGGACTGATTCTAAGCAAATAACAGTTCCTGCAGTTGGAATTGATGAGCAGTCAAATCTGCCATTAACATTTAACCTTGAACAGAACTATCCGAATCCATTCAATCCGACAACAACAATAAAGTACTCGATACCCAAACAGTCTTATGTAACACTTAAAGTATACGATATACTTGGTCGTGAAGTTGCGACTCTAGTTAATGAAGAAAAGCAAGCAGGCAATTATGAAGTTGAGTTTTCTCTATCTGGCATTCGGAATCTGGTTTACCATCCAACAGGGATGGCATCCGGAATTTATTTCTATCAATTAAAAGCGGGCGATTATGTAAGCACAAAGAAGATGACCTTGCTCAAATAATTATAAAGAATTTAATACGGCAAAAATGTAAATTATTTTCAGAGATTTATAATATCATTGTAAATAATAAAAGCCATCAGCAATAGGAGAATCACAAAGCCGGTATTCTGAATGGCAATTTTCACTTTTATAGGAATTTCTCTCCTCATTGCTCCTTCAACAAGTATTATTATTAAGTGTCCCCCATCAAGAACGGGGAACGGTATAATATTAATAATTGCCAGACTCAAGCTAAGGACCCCAAGAAAAACTAAAAAGCTTGAAAATCCATTTTCAGCAGAAGTGGTTGCTATTTGTGCAATTTTTATTGGTCCCCCGAATACCTTTCCAAACTGAACTTTCCCCTTAAATACTTTTACAAATGTACTAAACGTTAAATCAGTTACATTTGCTATATCTTTCCATCCGTAATAGAACGATTCGAAGAAACCATAGCTCTTATATAAGAAAGGTCCCGTGCTTCCGATAGCCACTCCAATTTTTGCATCATCGCCGGGTGTAACAGATAATTGAAGAGTGTCTTTTCCTCTTAATAAAACAACCGGTATCCTTTTATCTTTGTTAGATGAGATAATATCGACTGCCTGGCGGCTGCTGTGCAGCTCCTTTCCAGCTAATTTTAAAAGTACATCTTTGGTTTTAATCCCGGCTTTTTCGGCAGGCGAACCAGGCCAAACTTCTCCAATTTGCGGCTTAGTTTTAGGTGATATAAATACTACATTTGACTCGTCCGGAATTTTTGTTCTTAGTACATCTATATTTTTTACTTCCCCATCCCGTTGAATTTTTATATCTAGATTTTCACCTAATGTACTAATATAAATGTTGTTTAAAACATCTCCCCAATTACTTACAGCCTTATTATTTATAGATAAGATTTTATCGTCCGGCCTAAAACCAAGTGAATCTGCAAGAGTATTGGATTTTATATACCCGATGGTTGTAGTATTTAATATTACTTTTTCCTGAAAGAAATTTCTCCCCCAGAAAATAAGAAGAGCAAGCATCAGGTTCATAAAAACACCTGCAGAAATAACTATAACTTTTTTCCATGCAGGTTTTGAACGGAACTCATAAGGCTGCGGTTCTTTACTAGCAAATTCAGTATCAAAACTTTCGTCAACCATTCCCGCAATTTTAACATAACCTCCCAGGGGAAGGAGACAAATTCTATAATCAGTGTTGCCCTGCCCGTCAAAATCCTTCGGGAGATCACCAAAAGTAAACCCTGAAATCTTATTCCATCCGAACAGTCTTTTTCCAAAACCAATAGAAAAAATATCTGCTCTCATTCCTGTGAGTTTTGCTGCAGCAAAATGTCCAAACTCATGAACAAAAACCAAAATGCCTATTGTGATTACAAAATAAATTACATAATCCATTAAGAAAAATTCTCCTTTTACCTACCTGAAGGCAGGCTTTAATTCAAACCTGTATGCCCCGTAGGCAGATCCTTTACAAATTCTCTGGTGAGTTTATCATATTCAAAAATCATTTCAAGATCCGGCTGTTTATGATTTTCAAATTTTTCCAAAGCTTTATTTATTATTGCAGGAATATAAGAAAATTTTATTTTACCGTTTAAGAACTTATCAACTGCTACTTCATTTGCTGCATTTAAAATACAAGGAGCAATTCCGCCTGTTTCCAATACATCGTATGCGATTTTCAAACATTCAAATTTATTTAAATCAGGTTCAAAAAAAGTTAATTTGCCTATTTTCGGTAAGTTGGTGCGCGGATAATCATTAGCTAATCTTTCCGGAAAGCTTAATGCATATTGAATCGGTAACTTCATATCCGGTAAACCAATCTGTGCTTTAATAGAACCGTCAACAAATTCTATCATCGAATGTACAATCGATTGAGGATGAATAACCACTTCAATTTTATTCCGCGGAATTCCAAACAGCCAGCGAGCTTCAATAACTTCTAATCCTTTATTCATCATTGATGCTGAATCTATTGTAATTTTATTTCCCATATTCCAGTTAGGATGGTTTAGCGCTTCTTTAACCGTTACATTACAAAAAGTTTCTTTATTGGTATTCAAAAATGGTCCGCCGGAGGCAGTCAAAATTAATTTGCTTACATAATTTTTATTTTCACCAACCAAGCATTGATAAATTGCCGAATGTTCGGAATCTACCGGAATTATTTCTGCATTATGTTTTTTACATAATTCGGTGACTAATTCACCTGCTACAACCAGTGTTTCCTTATTTGCAAGGGCAATTCTTTTTCCCCTCTTTATTGCTTCAATTGTTGGGGCTAATCCTGCAAAACCTACCATTGCTCCTATCAATATATCATAATCAATATTTGCAGCGGCATACAGCAGTCCATCTTTTCCGCATCTAACTTCACATTTACCATTAATTTTTCTTTTAAGTTCCTTAGCAAAATCTTTATTTTGAACTACAACAAGCCCAGGTTTAAATTCTTCTATTTGGGGTTCTAACAAATCAATTCTTGTATTTATGGTAAGAGCCGATATCTTAAATTTGCCCGGGAATTTTCGAATAACGTTTAATGCATTTATTCCGATCGAGCCGGTAGAGCCTAAAATTAAGATTTTTTTCATAAAATTTTATATAGAATTAATAAATTTAATTAAGAAACCCATTTGAGTCAATGTAAAATAAAAAGCAAAATTTTGTTAAAAAACCGTTCAAAATAGAGGTTTGTACCAATAGTAAGAATTATTTCAAAGAAACCGAGCAACTGGGAAATCATTAAAATGAACTAAAACTTAGATTTCTTCCTCCTGTATTGCCGGCTGGAATATTAGTTGAAATTACAATTTAACTTTTTCTACGTCCTCTTATGAGATTAAATTCTTGGCATCTCTTTTAATCATCTGGATAATCCCGGTTAAACCTATATTTTTTCTTAAAGATAAACTCTGCCCAAAAATTTTGTTAACAACATCTTCGGAGATATTAATAACATCTTCCGGCTTTTCTCCCGAGAGAGTTTTATCCAATATAGCTGCAAGTGCTTTTGCTGAAATCCCCTGTGGATTTTCAACTGCAAAATAAAATTTTAATCTATTATCATCTTTCTTTATTGTCCACACATAAGCTCCGGATTCACAAAATGGAACTTTATTCTTATCCGGATAAGGTTTTCGGGCTACTTCAGGGGGTGCTTCTTTAAATTTATCAGCGTAATCTATTAATAGATTAATCCTTTCATTCTCATCAGGTAAAAGAGAAATAGTGTCTATGAAGTCTTGTAGTTTTTGGGGATAAGTATTCATTTTCTTAAGCTTAAGTTTATGTGCAAGTTCAAGTGTAAGTATCGAGTATCCAGAATCCAGTATCTAAAATGTATGATTAGGCAATACTATATATCTGAATTTATTTTTTTATCCTCAGATAATTTATTTGCATTCTTTGTTTCTAATTTTCCCTTATCAACTTTATTTAATTTTTTAGATTTGTTAAAAAAGCTTGCAAGAATAAACCCAAGAATTATTCCAAACAATCCTGTTAAGGAAATAATTACAATTTTAGACATCTCGAATCTCCAGAAGAAAGCATCGATAGGAATTACTTCTGTATTTTGAGATACAAAAATTGTGAATAAGACTATCAGAATTAGAAAGATTATTACTTTTGCTTTCATAATTTTTTCTTTTCTTATTGTGACGATTGAATTTTAACTTCAGTATTCTTAATGTGCAAATCCCTTTGCGGGAATGGAATTTCAACCCCATGTTCTTTAAATTTTTCAAATACGGCATAATAAATCTGGCTTCTTAATACATTAGGCCTATTAATATATTCTCCTGTCCAAACACGCAAATTAAAGTCTAAAGAACTATCTCCAAAACCTTTAAATAAAACATCAGGTTTTGGTTTATTTAATATACCTTTATTCTCAGCAACAACTTCAAGTAAAAGTTTTTTAATATTCTGTGGATCTTCATTGTAAGAAACACTAACAGGTATATTGAATCTTATGTTTCTATCAGTATGACTCCAATTAATTACTTTACTAGAAATAAAATCAGAATTAGGAACAATAATTGAGATATTATCATTAGTTACAATTGTAGTTGATCTCATTGAAATACTAATCACATCACCGGAAACATCCCCCACTTCAATACGGTCTCCAACTTTAATGGGGCGCTCAAAAAGGATAATAATTCCACTAACAAAATTATTAGTAATATTTTGTAAACCAAAACCTATACCTACTCCGAGAGCACCAGCAAGAACAGTAATGGCACTTAAATTTATTCCGGCTGATTGAAGAAAGATGATAATTCCTATAACAAGAACAACATATCTTATAATTGTTCCTACAGCTATCCGTACCCCAATATCAATTTTGCTTTTAGAAAGGAGCTTATAAATCACCCATTTTCTTATTTTGGAAGTAATATAAAAAAGAAGAAATAAAAGGAACAGGAAATAGATGATAGACCATAATGTAATCTGGGTACTTCCCAAACTTACCGGGATATTTAAAAATTCTTTTATATCGTTAAAAATGCTTTTAAAGGATTGCACTTTTTTCTCTTGTTAAGGAAAATATTAAATCAAAAAGCGAATAATTACAAAGATAAAAATTTAAATAACAAAATAATGCAGGTACTTATATTCTCCAATATTAGCTTAAGATGACAATAACAATATAATATATTGAAAAATAATTACTTGGGACGTGCTGAAGAACGAATGCAGTTTGATGATTTCAGCAAAGAATTAATTTTATTTTTTTATAATTTTTTTACTTAGTTCATCCATTTTTGAATCAACTTCTTCACTTTCCGTAGGAGTCAGCTTTAAACTTTTTATTGAGCTAAATTCATCATAAGCGTCCTGATATAGCCCTAATTGATTGAACAGCTTTGCAAAATAAATTCTATACGAAGAAATATCCCTTGTTCCCGGATATTTTCTATATGTTTCTTCTGCTGTTATAACCGCAGAGCCCCTATATCCATTAGCCGCTAATTGTATTGCACCGTTTAATCTTTTTATTCCAAATCCGTTTGACATATTTTCCGGAAGGATTTTCCCGTTTTCTTCGGTTCCATATACGGCAGTATTTTTAGATTTCTCTTCATTATTATTCTTCGGTGCATTTATCATATCCTGCATCGCCAATGCAAGCAGTATATCATCTAATGACATTTTTTTTATGTCCGAAAGTGTTAACGCTGCCGGTCCTTTTATTGTAAAGACAGTATTAATATTTCTCAATTGAATTAAAGAATTATCATCAACAACAATTGTAGTATTTGTACTAAGGATATTTCCTTCATTCAAATCAAACCAGTTCTCAGATAAACCTGTTTGCGCTTGTGCAGAACCTCTAAGTTTATCAACAGTAAAAGTCTGTGCTGGAGCTAATCCTGCTATTAATAAAATTATTAAAAGTATTTTTTTCATGTTTTTCTCTTTAAATAAAATTTTTCAATACAGTATTAATACACATCAACAATTTGCACTTTCCCTTTGGCCAATCCCAAATTGTTTAATGCATCAGTATTAAATTTTTCCATTCCCATATCCCAGGCAGTATTAAAATCGGTTAATGAGGTTGTTTCAATTATAATCCAAACCTGATCAATTCCTTTTTCGTTCTTTCTTATAAAGTATTTATTATCATTTTTAGTAATTAAACTTGCCTGACCTGGAGAAAGTTCTGTGTTGAACATAACATTTACATGTCCAATTTCAGAACCGGGTTTATAATCTATAAGAGCTGTTTGAATCCCGATACTTTCCAAAAAAGAGGAATACAGCACACTTAAATCGTCACAATCACCGCCTTTTAATTCAATGGTTTCTTTTGGAAATTGAACATAATCTTCAGATGCTCTTGGATCCGAAGAGTAAACAATTTTTTTTACCCATTCATTAAAGATTATCTTTGCTTTATAGAAATTTGAAAGCTTATAAGCGATTGTATCTAATTCTTCTTTATGATTGCTTAAAACTTTTTTACAGTAAGACATTGAATAATTTAAATCTTTATTTATAAAATATTTAAGATTTATTACTTTGCCGTCCCAGGAATTAATTCCGTTAACCAATGCCGGCTTTTGTATCTGATCATCCGGATTTTCATTTACAGTAGATACAAAAAAATCCGCATAAGAAATTTCAGTTTTATTACCTGTATAGTCATCCGGTATTAATGCATAGAAAGGAACATCTGCCGTATCTTTAGGACCTATTTTTACTAATGGAGATTGTATTTTTTCTTTATTTATTTTTTCTATTCTGCAAGCCGGCCTCACCGTAATAGTTTTATCCGTAAGATTTACAATTTTCCCAATTGCAAAAGGTTTATTTATATAATTTTCCGATAAAGTCGGATAGATCGATTGAACTACATTTACACCGAGAAATTCTACTTCTCTTTCCGGTTTTGTATTTAATACCAATGAAAAAGTAAGAACTGCTTTATCAAAGCTATAACGATTATTTATTATGTTATGAATTCCATTCTCTTCAAAATCAAGGAAAGAACTTTTAGTATTCCTGTTTGAAAAATATTTTACACCGGAAATTGTAACGCCGAAAATTTTATTAAAATAACTTATTGAAGGAACAATACCTGCAATAAAAGGAGATTCGTACTTATCATGAAATGCCGAAATGCTTAATCCTAATTCATTAAATAAGATCCCCTGGAAATTCGAACTTACC
>CAYUVK010000001.1:13526-108760 GCA_964448105.1 uncultured Ignavibacteriaceae bacterium | reverse complement strand
CTAATATGTTTAAGATATAATCTGAAGATTCTGTAGTACTCACAAATGTACCCGGAAAAATTTCGGAATGGGTAATTAAAAACTTTTTCCTGCTCTTCTTTTCACTGGCATCTTTTGCTAACTTAATAAAAACCTCATATGCTGAAGAATCAATATGTCCACCTTCGAATAATACTCTTCTATCCGGTACATAACCTGCATGTATACCATCAAGCAAAAGTACTGCATCAATTTTATTGTATAAATTATTAATTTCTAATATCTTTTTTATGGCACCATAACCTGCACTAAAACCACTTAGTACAATACGGTTTATCTTTATAATATGATTTAATTTTTTTGAAATATTTTGGATTGAATCTAAAAGACTTATAAAAAGCGTGGAATCGGTAAATTCTCTATAATATTTGGATGAACCGGTTCCTAAATTTATATCAACAGCAATAATATTTCCATTATATCTTTCTGCAGCATATTTCACAATATTACCATCTCCATGAAAATGAATTAATAGATCATATTGATTATAATGGAGTGATTTTTCGGATATAAATATTTCTATAGGCTTTGTAAATAAATCTTTAATTATTAAATCTAAACCCTTATAGGTTTTTTGTGTAATTCTCTCATGAACTCGTGTAAATTCTACCATTGGAGATGGATTTTGAGAGGAGACTTTTAGACTATCCTCTTGAGCAATCAATTGAGTAATCAGAAGTAATATAAATAAAAATGTTTTCACAAAAATTTGACTTACTGAATAGAACTCATTAGTTAAGATAAAATCGGAACAGTTCGTTCTTCTAATTGAAATTATTAAACTATAAAATTAATAATAAATAAAATAAACATAAGTTTCATTGATCTTACAAAACAATTGAGCATGCTAAGGACTTTTTTAAAACTTGTTAAAACAATTTGTCTTACGAAGATTTTTTTTGAACATATTATTTTAAAATTATATATCAAGAATATGATTGCTCAAATTAAATAAGCAGTCCCGGTTTATGAGACTGCTTTTAAACATCACTATTTATTTGAATTCTAATTAATATCTTTTTTCCATTCAGGAAATCTTCCCGGAGTGTATGGGGCACCATACTTTTCAAGTTTTGATTCAAGGCCTTTGACTTCTACATCGATTGATTTGAGTGTGGACAATAAATTCCCAAATTGATTTGCTGCTGCATCGTATGATTGAATATAAGTCGTAGTTGGAGCAGATGTTGTAATCCATAATGCAGAAGTTATTAAATCAACACGCTGCTTTACAGATGTAGGAGACCCGCCTTCATAAGGTACTTTCAGCGGATCGCCATTAAGTTTGCGATTAAAATCATCAAACTCTTTTTCAATTTTAATAATTGTATGAATCATCAGGTACTTCCGCTCCGTCAATAACAGCTATTTTGAAGTATTTAATTTTTTCATCCAACCATTTTCTATATACATCGGCACCGGAAATTGCCCGTGTGAGTTCTGCAACTTTTTTATTAAATTTATCTAGAGCAAGCTTATCATCCGCTTCATTAACAGAATGCTTTAGTAAAAGGAATTCCAAGCGCTTTTTAATCATAAATAAAGGTTCTTAAAAGTATAATCTGTATTTGCGTATAGAAACTCAAATAAAATTAAATAAATTATAATATTTGTTCTTTTCATCTATTATTGAATATGGATTTTTACAAATGGAGAGATTCTATCGGCCTGTTCTAATCCCCAATTAATATAATCTAAAAATTTATCCCTCTCCTCTTCGCTAAGTAAATTAGTTAAGAACTTTGGGATTTAGCTCCCTTTTAAATGGCTCCTGAAATTTAAAAAAAGAAATTTTTCTATAGATTAAAATCCATCCACCTCTAAAAATAATTTCATAAATCTGATTTATTAAAAATGCTGCTCTCTTTAAAGCTATTGGACTTGGTTAAAAATTAAGCAAGGTTTTTTTACACTCGGAATAGGTTAAATCATTTCAAGATTTACTGACAAGATGAAAAAAATATTTGCGTGAGGAATAGGGAAGATGGCTTAGGCAAGCAATTATTTTTTTGGTAGAATGACAATAAAAAGGTGACCTCGTATATCCAAAATTGGATATTAAAGGAGTCACCTTTTATGTTTTCAATTACTTCAACAAAACAAACTTCTTCGTTGATGTAAAACTTCCTGCCTGCATTCTATAAAAATAAACTCCATCAGCAAGGTAATTCCCATCAAATGTGACTTCGTATTGACCCATAGGTTTTTTATCATTAACTAAAGTTGCAATCTCTCGACCAAGTATATCATAAACTTTTAATGTAACTAGAGCAGATTGCGGTAATGAAAATGATATCTTGGTTGTTGGATTGAACGGATTCGGAAAGTTCTGTTCAAGCTTGAAATTATTAACTTGAAGAAAAGGATTTCTGATATCGGTTATAGTTGCATTGAATGATCCTTTCATACCAATGCTAAAATGATTATCACATTGATATAAGTATTCTCCGGCAACCATAACTGGATAAGAAAATAGGCTGCCTGATCCCCGATGAAAGCTAAGCGCACCTGGGGGAACATCAGTAGAACTAAGTGGATGAAAACTAAAATCACCCTCCCACTGGATTGTATCTCCTACAGAAACATCTAGAGAATTTGGCGAATAAGTAAAACCAAATGTACCACCGAATTGGATTATATGTGTAGTAGCATGTAGGGTAGGTATTGCAATGAAAAACACAACTGCCCAGATAATAGATATATTTTTATAATATGAAGAGATTGATTTAGTTTTCATAATAATTCCTTTCGAATTTTATTAATGATTATTATTAAATTAATCTGATTTTCAACCATTTTTATTAACTATAAAATAACTCACGAAAATATCATTACTAATAAGACTATCGCGAAATCTTAATTTCAGAAAAGAATTAGAAAATCAAGATCGATAAAATTGATGACGAAATAATTGATATGAAAATAAAAACTAAAAATTTAACAGGACATTGATTTTAGAACTTCATAATCTAAACACGAAAGGAGATATAAAAGAAACGAATAATTATAATAGGTAAAGGTATAAACTGTAATTGTATTATAAATATTCGGAATGATATTTACTAATATTAATTATGATAAAATCGGGAAGAAAGTCAATAGATTTAAAAACCCCTAATCAGCAGCTTTTGCTGGCTGAAAAGGGCACACCTTTTTTGAGGCAAAGCATCAAGAAGTGCAAATACAACTGTTCTCCTATCATTTGTATTATAAAGATGATGGGAAGAATAGTACCATTCACCCCAGGCACCAACAAAACCTCCTTCCACATAAATAATAACAACATAGTTTTTTTGTAAGATAGGTTTTAACTTACTTATATGGAGAAGAATTGTATCCAAAGCAGCATCTGCACCGATTTGATTATTCGTATAAGAAAATCGCAAGACTAATTTTATACCGTTTTCTCTTGATGCATCCAGATCCGATTGAACAAGACTTAAAAAATCATCGTTTCAATATTTTTTCCAATTTCATAGCTAGTCCTCAATCCGGATTACTGCACCTCTATCAAATCCGGGTACTTCCAAAAGGTATTTGTTAGAAAAATTTGTAGGTTTTAAATTTTGTTGTTTTCCCAGAAACGGAAGAAAATAAAATTTCTTACCTAAGTTTTTATTAAAAGATATTTTAATTTTATCCTGTTTTATATCTCTATTACATACTTCGCATAATTGATTAATATTTAGAAGATAAATAAATATTCTTCCTTTTTCATCTTTCGAATATGAGGCTAGAATATTTAAAGGTGCATCAATTTTTATTTCAGGATTTATCTCAATAAAATGATTTATTTTAGAAATTAAACTATCAGTATAAGAAGGTAATTTATTTTCATTGGAGAAACCCGAATAAAAATAATTATTCAAATTTTCCTTTAAATTTTTGTAATAGCTTTTACTGATATTATTATCAATAAATAAACTATTTGACTTATAAAAAGATGAATCAGCTTTTAAAGGATTTTCTCCCCTGATAATTCTATTTTCATCATATTCCCCGGTCTCCCCGGTATAAATTATTTTTATTCCTTTCCCGGCAAGATTTTTTAGGCCCTCGATTTCCTGGCTGCTTAAGCATTTTGCATCAGGAAGAATTATCACTTTATAATTGGAATCAGATAAAGTTTTAGGAGAAACAACCTGGTAATCAAAATGATAGTTTGCTAATAAATAAATCATCCCGAAAAAGCTTTCGGGGTAATCATCGGGAAACAAGTTCCTTGTCTCAGGTGAGAAATAAATACCAACAGGATTAACAGGATATTTTTTATAATAAAATTTGTCCGAATTTTCAGCGATCCATTTGTAGACCTCTTTCCGTGTTTCCAGGTCATTTGTTGATGACATAACAAATGTTTTAACATCCCAAGTATTAACACCGTTAAAAATCTGTGATGCAAATAGACTTTTCATAGCTTCCTGCGGCTTAACTTTTTTGTCGTTATCCCATGAATAACTCAGCATCCAGGTTGGTTTATCTCCTGCAAAACTTCTGAAAGTTTTCATACCAAAAATATATTTGTACCAGTTAAACGGTTCTCTCTCCGAAGCATAATATTTTCCTTCACTGTATTCATGAGCAATTACATCAACGATACCATATAAGCTGTAAATATCAGCTCCAACTCTAACAGCATCTTCGCCAATACCCGGATATATTTCGGCAATAGTTATACAATCAGGATTAACAGATTTGACAGTCTGATCTATCTCTTTCATAAAATCATTTATAGCTTCTATTCTGAACTTTACCCATTTAATAAAACCGGGATCTTCAAAATCACCCAACTTTATATCTTCTTTTGCATTCAGTCCCGTTTTTTGTTTAAAGGATGCAACAGTATAATCATCAAAGCTAGCCCAGGTATTTTCCCATCCTTCAAAATGCGTCATCCAGTAAGGAATATCTACATAGATTCCGTCAATTCCTGTTTCGGCAATTTGCTTAATCCTCTGCATATAAATTTTCCGCCATTCTTCTGCGAAAGGAGAAATCCAAACGTCTTCATCTCCTTCTTTTATCCAGAAGGCATCATTCCCTCCGAATTTTGCCGGTCTGCCATTAATATCCCTTTGCACCCAATCCGGATGATCCTTAAAAAAAGTATGTTCTTTTTTATCTGCATTTGAAGTAATACATTCAAGACCGGCTATATAAACAAAAGCATAGTTACCGGTTTCATGTGCTTTATCCGCAACTATTTTTATTGCTTTCAATTTTTCTGCCGGATCTAAAAAGCTTTCATATCTGCCGGGAATATCGTTGTCAACTTCAATTCCGAATACATAGCTGTCGTTGGCATGTTTAACAATCGAATCGGCGTTATGAATAGTTAAAGGATTCCCTGATATTCTGACTTTATGGTACCAATTCAACTGTGGAAATATTGAAGAAGAAAGTGCTAACAGTATAAACAGTAAAAATTTTTTCATTAAATTCTTTTTAGTTAATCAATTGAAATGATTTTAAGTTTTTCGGAAATTAAATCTTCTACCGTTGAAATTGCATGAGGGAATAATTTTCTTAAATCTATTTCATTACTATTCGCTAAATCCTCTTTCAAGGTTCTCATAAAAATATCTTTAGTTTCTGTCGCAACATTTACTTTTGTAATTCCGAATTTAATTGCCTGCTGCAGGGTTGATCCTGGAATGCCAGATCCACCGTGCAGTACGAGACATACTTCAGTATTTTTTCTAATCTCTTTAAGTCTTTTTAAATCTAATTTCGGTTCTCCTTTATAAAATCCGTGTTTGGATCCGATTGCAACAGCCAGTGCATTCACCCCCGTTTCTTCAACAAATCTCTTTGCTTCTTCAGGATTAGTAAATTTATCTGTTTCCAGTTCAATATCCGGCTTAGGTATATAACCTAATTCAGCTTCAACATTAGCTTCATAATTTTTTGCCAGTTCCACAACTTTGTTTGTAACTGCAGCATTCTCACTAAAAGATAGATCACTAGCATCAATCATTACCGAATCAAATCCTGCATCCAGACATTTCTTTATCGTATCAATATTTTTACAATGATCAAGATGAATCCAGCTTTCAACTTCATAATAATCAGATAAAGTTCTCCCGGTTGAGTAAGCAGTTTTTAAACTCATATATTCGATTGAACTTTCGGTAAGCTGCAGAATAACCGGTTTCTTACTTTTACCTGCTGCTTTTAATATTCCTTTGCAGGTTTCAATATTATAATAATTTGCTGCTAAAACAGCAGATGATTTTTTTTGAGCCTCTTTCAGTTTTTCCTGTAATTTCATTTATTCAGAATAGTTAAATTTTTCTTTTGCTGTTGTTAAAATGTTTTTATAATTACTGAACGCTGTTGTTCCCCCGGCGGCTGTAGTATTAACTGCACCCATTAGATTTCCAAATTCCTGGCATTTCTGTAAATTTTCTCCGCGGATATATTTAAAGATAAAACCGGCATTGAAACTGTCCCCGGCACCTATTGCATCAACAACTTCATTATTTAGGAAAGCATGTTTGAAATTTTTACTTCCTTTATTAAATAGAATCGAACCTTTACTACCCATTTTCACAATCACCGTATTTGAATATCCTGAAATAACCTCCAGTGCTTCATCAATATTTTCTTTATTTGATAAATATTTCAGTTCCTGTTCATTAGGAAGAAAAATATCAACAAAAGGAAGGGTTTCTTTGTAATTAAAATCCCATTTTTCATCAGGATCCCATTGCATATCGAAAGATGTTGAAAGTCCTGAGTCTTTTGCAAGTCTGAAAAGTTTACTTATATCTTTTTTAATTCCCGGCTGCAGGTAATAAGATGAGAAATGAAGATGTTTTGCTTGAGAAAGATCTTCTTTAGAAATATCATTTATTGATAGTTCGTTCATTGCCCCCTGGTAGGTTACCATTGCCCTATCTTCACTGTAATTTAATACTATGGTTGCACCGGTATTTGATTTTTTATCTCTTATTATAAAATCAACATTTACATTTTTAGATTTTAAGCTTTCGACTATCAAATCACCAAAAGAATCTTGGCCAATCTTTCCAAGGAAAGCAACATTTGCTCCGAGTGATGAAAGGTTGCTGGCAAATATTGCAGACGAACTGCCGAGTGTTAACGTCATATTTTTTGCAATTTTTTCTTTCCCCATCTCCGGAAATGAATCAATATTATTAAGGATCAAATCGACATTTAATTCACCGACAACAATTACATTAAAAATTTTATGATTCATATTTTAACTCCTTCTTTAACTTCAGTAGCCGGCTCATCCGCTGAATCTTCCAAAGCCATTAATAAAATTGACAACAACGCCAATATCATACCTGCTACAATAACCGGGTGAGGAATAACCTGGTAGATTGATAATGAAATGATTATTGTTATAACGGGAGCAACTGCATTAGTTAAAGGGCTTACAATAATTGCTTTGCCGTATCGGAAAGCATAAACTATCATTAATGCTCCTACAGCGTTAAGTATCTGGATCATTGCTGTAAGATATGGACCGTTAAATCCCCAATTTATATTTTGTGAAAAATCGGTCATTAATAATGCAAAAGGAATCAAAATTAGACCGGTTAAAGTCATATAAAAAAATATTCCTTCTGCTTTCATCGTCTGGTTTGCAAATCTCATAAAGTAAGCCTGAAAGCCCCACGCTAAGAATACCAGCAAAGAAAGAATTATCCATAAATATCCTGAACCGGATGAATTTTCCGGGGGTGAATAGGATAAAAGTGGTATTGCAACTAATGCGAATGCAATTCCAAACCAGCCCCTTTTAGATGCACGTTCTTTTAAGAAAATATAAGATAAAATTATTGTAACAACAGGTGATAAAGATATAAATGGAAAAACAAGGTAAGCTGGACCGGTTTTTAATGCCTGGAATAAAATTAATTGACCGCCGGCTCCTGCAAATCCAATTACACAACCAAGAAAAACTGATTTCTTATCAAACTTAGGTTTCCAATTAATTTTTTTCAGAGCTACCAATGCCGGCGGTATCATTGTCAAAGCCCAAACCGTGTAACCCAGAGTTGCAGGGAAACCGGCTTTTTCAGGTATTTCAATTAAAGCCCCCCATACGCCCCAAAAAACAGTAGTTACTATTGCATATATCAGCCAGGGCCGTGTTTTCATAAGTTACCTCCAGATGTAGTGTAGTTATAAATTTCCAATATTTCATTTATCTTATGATAAATTATTTCGTTGGGTTTATTTTCAATTTCGTTTTCTCTTATTTCTCTATATTAATTTGGAAGATATTGACTGATTAAAGCCAAAGGAATTTTATTGTTTGATAGATTACTCAATAATTTCAGAAGTGATTCTTTTACTTTTTTATTGCTCCAATAATATCTTATCCGGTCAATGTAACTAAATTTCCTGTCAAAAAATTGTTCACCTGCATTTCCTTTATAATATTTTTCCCAGAACTTCGGATTTATTTTCATTTGCTCATCTACAACTTCCACAATACAGGATAATCGAATTGATTTTATTTTAGCCGACAGTTCTTCTATTTTTGATAATGCAAATACTGCTTCCCGGAAACTAAAAGCTTTTTCAAATTTGTCAACAACGGAAATATCATTACTTAAAGGAATCGATTTTTTTCTGATATCCGCAATTATATTTTGTACTAAATCAAGAACAATATATTTTGTGAATAGCCGTCCGATATCAATCCCAAGAATAAAACCGGCTTTACTATTTAACTTAACTATTGCCGGAGGACGTCCGGCAGATATAGAGGATTTACAATTAATACCAACAACAAAATTATCTTTTTTAAGACTTGTAAGTAAATTAGATAAAACCGGATGAGTTATACCGGTATATTTTTTCAAACCTGATAATGAAAGGTGTCCGTTTTGCAGCAATGCATTTAATACTAAATTCTTTCTTATTTCATTTTTCTTTCTGACCTTACTCATGGTTTAATAAAATAACTCCTTAAAATTTTTTGTCAAATAATTCTTTACATGGGTAATATCATTTTTATATGTCAAATCCGGAACGTGTTCAGGGAGTCGATATGTAAAAACAGACTTGGGATAATCATTAATCATGAGTACGACCGCTGCCGGTAATTCTTTTTCTTTTCTTTCCGGATGTAAGGGTACTTTTTCTAAATATGGGAAAATCATATCATAATTAAATGTAAAAAGATTCATACTAACTCCGACAAAACCATCATTTTTTTCAACCTTACTAATTTCTTCATTTGAAGGTTTTTCGATTATATCGACAAGGTATCCTCCACTATCTTTAATTGTAATTGCAAATTTTTCTACCCTGCTTTTTTCAAATTCTAAAGCATTTTTATCATAATCAATCACAGCATTTTTAAATTCCGTATTTAACATAAGTCCAAGTGCTTTTTGCGAATAAAGATTATCACTATTACAAACAGAAATTCGAGTTCCTTGCCATTTGTATTTACATAATAATCCCTGATATAAAGCATCTGCAGTACCTAATGGTTTTGTTCTACCTGCAGGAATTTTCTGAACAGCGTATGAAATTTGAAGTCCAAAAAAATTGTTATAATTATCTTTATAACCATAATATTCTTTTATGCTATTATCATTTTCTCCAATTACAATTAATATATCTTTATATCCTGATTCTCTTGCATTAAATAAAAGATAATCCAAAAATGGCCTGTAATTTTTTCCAACACCAATCATTGATTTAGCTTTTAAATCAGCATCTTTTACTAATTTCGGATCTATATTGTCCAATTGCTCCGGCCTTTTCATCCTTGAAGATATTCCACCTGCAAGTATTACTAATTTGCCAGCATTCATTCAGCTTCTCCAAACGTAATAGCCTCTGTTCCCTTATCAGGATAAATTATATATGCTTTGCCACCTTCTTTTTCAATTGCTTCTTTAATCTTTTCTGCATTTTGAGGTGCATACGCAAACATACAACCACCACCTCCTGAACCATTTATTTTCGCACCCACTGCACCTGCATTTAGTGAGACTTCAATTAATCTATCAATTTTAGGAGTTGATATTTTTAATTTTTCCCTTAGAACTGCCTGGTGTTCATTTAAAAGGGAGCCGGTTTTTTTATGATCAAAAGGTAATTTTAATAAAACCTTTTTTGCTTCTCTTGTAATATCTCTATTCTTGATTGTAGCTTCCAAGAGTTCATATTGATTTGGGGAAAGATTCTTTTCATACTTAAGCAATTCCTTTTCAGAAATTTCTGAAAGCGAAAATGCCGGATTCTCACTACTTAATTTTTCAATTATTTTTAGTACTTGATTTTTAACTTTACCCAGAATGTATTTTGTATCTTTGGGCTCAAGTGAATTTCCTAAAACGAAAGCACCAAGCCCTGAATCGATTTTTTCGAGGTATAATTTTGGTTGGAAACTAAGATAGATAATCCCTCCTATAGCAGTTGAGTAGTGATCCATCATCCCGCCCGGTTCAGCAAACTCCAATACTTCTGCTTCATGAGCTAATTTTGCTAATTTTTCCGGTGATAGATTTTGAGACTGATCACTCATTCGGGTTAAAAAATTAATCCATGAAACAATTAGTGCAGAGGAACTGGAAGTGCCGGCATTAATTGGAATTTCTCCATGAACTACACAATCAAATCCGTTTGAAAATGTAATACCGTGTTTTCTCAGCACATTTATTGAACTCTTGAAGTAATCTCTTTCTTTCAAATATTCCAATTCACTATCTAAAGAAAACGATTCACTTTGGTTTACATCGGGTAACGAAATATTTACAATTGAATCGTCTCTTTTATTTCCCGATATTTCAATTCTCAAAGAAATGGCACATGCAATAACCGGTAAATTTAAATAGTCCTGATGTTCGCCAAACAAACAAACTCTTCCCGGAGTAGATACTTTCAATTCTGAAATGTCAATTTTCATCATTCTGTCCTTCAATTTGTGAATTCCTTAACTGGAACATATATCCAAATAATCATTATCATAAAGCCTATTAACCAGATTCCCCAAGTAATCCAATCGAAATACATAAACACCTCGGTTATTTCACGTCATAGCTTGAAATTTTTTTAGTTATCTTTTTAATATTAGCCGGATAAGGTTTAACCGGTAGAATTTCACTGTCACTTTCATTAGAAATTTCAACGGTTTTTCCCTCCATTAAATAATCGCTTAAAATCCAGGAGCTTATTTTATAATTCGTATTCTTTGAAAATTCAATTTTAACATCTGCATTGTTTTCTCCTTCATTCAAATCACTCAGCATCCAGAACCATTTCCCGTTTTCCTGCTCTACTACAAGCTTCTTTACTTTGCCATTAATTTTAATTTCCGCCTCAGGTTGGTATTCATCAAGCAGGTTATTTTCGGGTTCCAATAAAATTCCCAGCTTCGAACCCTTATAACCGGGGAGGATATTCACTTTAATATTTGATGAAAATTCCTGAGAATTTTTAGTAACATTATTTTCATTAAAATTTATTTTGTTATCTTCAGATTTATCTATAGTCAATAATTTTTCAGATTTTATGTTACGAACTATCCCCTGAAATCCATAATCTCTAAATATTTTAAGTTTTCCATTTTGAATTTCATATCTTGAATTAACAGGGAGTTCCTGATTAATTTCTTCTACCGGAATAAACTCACCGGCTAAAACTTCATAACTATTTAAAGGTATTGTTATGGATTGATTGGGCTTTATTTTTTGCCCAAAAACATAATTGTAAGGATAAAATACTTTTAAGTAATATTCTTTTGAAGAATCAATATCCCCCATTTCATCAGTTAATTTCAGTTCGATTTCTTTCCGGTTAACATCAGGATTTCTCAATAAAAGAATTCCTTTCTCTTTAGTAAAATGAATATAACCGTATACCTCCCTTTTCAAGGGATTACCGAAAATCATTTTTGTATTTGCAAGAATATTTTTATTTGTATCAGCCCACTTTATTGTACTGGCAATTGATTCCCATTCATAAACAGATAATAATTCCGGAGAGACATATAACTCCCACATCATCACACCCCTGCCAAAATACATCATCACTTCATTGCTGAAGGAATAAAGCGATTCATTTTTCCCACCCAGGAAATTTAATCTTCCTTTAATTATTCCATGCGTCATTAAATTGGAAACAGGAAAAATCAAATTTTGTTCTGAAAAATCTTTATATAAAACGGCATCACGATAAGTTATAGATTTATCTCTCGCATTGATTGAGGGAACTTCTTCGGCATAAGCATAATCCTCTCCCTGCATCCATACACTATTTGCATATTTCAACCACCATGGAGACAGCCAGGTACCGACTGTAATATTTATAAAAATATCCGGATTTATCTTTCTTACGCTTTCCATCAAATCGATAAAAGTATCGATATATTCGGCAGTTGAATAAACTGCCGGTAAATGCCCATGCCCTGGCTGGTTGCATGAAAGAAGGAAGCCATCCCATTTGAAATAACCAAGATTATATTTCTTTGTATAATCCAACATCCTTTTTTTAAATTCTGTCTTATACTTCGTTCCGGCAAAACAATAAAAATCGGCTACAGTTTCATAACCATGTTCTTTTGCCCAATTAACTCTTATATCCCGGTTAGAATAACCGCCGAAAGGTGAAGCCCATATCCCAAGAGAGGTGTTCATTTGCTTTAATGCATTTACAAACGGGGTAAATTTATTCGGAAGGGTTACGGTGTCAATTTCCCATATGCTCTTATAGTTATCCCATCCGTCATCAAGAATAAAAGCATTTAATGAAATATCATACTTATTAAATAAATATTGCTTGAATGTATTTATCCTTTGGAGAACATTATTTTCATTCATTATACTTGCCGAGTCTTCAGCAATAGCAGGGTTCCTAAAGTCGTACCAGGAATTATATAACAAGTAAGGCCTGTTTCCATTTACTTTTATTCTGTCTATATATGAAAGAAAGGTTTGTTCAAGTTTTTCCGATGAAACAGATGCTCCAATAACAGAGGGATAGCTTTTATATAAATCATTATTAATTTTCCGTCCAACAACATATCCGATTTTAACATTATGATCCCCGATTATATTTTCTGCTTGGGGATATTCAACACCAAGAAAAATATCATTACTTAATACTGGTTGCCCAAACTGTCCATGCGAAAATCCGTTATTTTCAAATTTTAAGTCTTCAACAAAGATCTTATCGAGGAAATGAATTCCGTAGGAGGTATCTTTAACTACAATCCATTTTTTTACATAAAAATCTTCCGGGGAAATTTCATAATTTACTGTTAAAACAAATCCAATCTGATAACCTTCAAGTACAAAATTCAAGGAGAATCCTTTTGAATCACTATTGAGGTTTATTTCCTCGTAACCATTAAAAGTAAAATCCTTATTAGTTATATAAGATGGATTTTCTCCGTTTTGCTGTTTGCCGATTGCAGGCCCGATACTGGAAAAAACTACCTGGAGTCCAAATTCATTTGAATTTGTTTTATAAACTTTACCGGAACGTTTATTAATAATTTCTATTGTACCAAAATTATTTTCAGATAATGAGACTACTCTTTCAATATAAGAATTGCCGATTTTAACAACATTATTTTCTTTTTTTAGATAGGATTGCGAAAACAAACTACTTGGAATTACCAGCAAAATAACTATTAGAATTTTTTTCATAATTTAATCGATGTTTTTAGAAGATTTTTTGTCAAATAAATAACCGGTTTAGTTGATTAAGAATAACTCTTCCCCTTATTTATATTTTGTCGCTTTTATCATCAGGTACGAATTAAAATTGATTTGTATAATAGGATTTGCAGAATTAAGCTCGGTTAATTCTTTATCGTTATTTAAATCAAATATTTTATATTTACCTTTTTCAAGACCTCTCAATTCAACTTTTCCTGAATATTTATCTGCAAAAAAAGTATAATAATAATTATCTCCATTTTTTAATAAATGAGTTTCAGGTTTATCAAAAGCTATATCATAGACGTTCAGATAATTTGCATCTTTTAAATCTTCGTTTTGATAAATAGATATCCATTTTTTCCAGATCTTTTCTTTTTCCGCAGTTAAGATCAAAGATGAATCTGCCTGTTTAATTCCGGGTACTGTGAACTTTGTTGATGGTACTCCCCCAACAGCTAAGGTTGACACAAAATCTTCTTTACCTTTTATTTTTTCTTTTTGAGAAGCTTCATCCCAGACTCTGTTTGTTAGTTCAACATGATCTCCACTATAGGCTATTTTGCTATCTAATAATGCTTTAAAAGTTTTCCCCTTTAACCTTACCTGCCATGAATCCAAAGGATCCGATGCAACCAATTGATTTACATAAGGTAAATTATAGAATGAAAAATTAGTTCCGCACGGACAGATTTGAATAATGAATCCTGGTTTAAGTTTTTGTGCGGTCTTATAAATTACCTTAAAAAAATCCGGGACAGATTTAGGAGCATCTTCCGGAGACAAATGATTGTGCAGCTGATTATAACATCGGGGAACTGCGTTTAGATTTTGGCCATCTATTTTAAACCCGTCAATGCCCCAATTATTAATTGCGGTTTCTACAAATTTTTCATAATGATCAACTACACCTTTTACGGCAGGACATAAATAATATGAATTCCACCATGAAACCTGTACCCTGTTTCCATTTTTATCAAGAATAAACCAGTCAGGGTGCTGGGAGGCAAGTTTGCTTTGAGATCTCATTCCATATTCAGACATCCTGCCCGGAAAATGTTTTGCATTATAAGATGAATCCTGAGCTTCAAAAGGGACCCACCAGATTCTTACTTTTAATCCTTTTGCATGGATAGTATCAATTAATGCCTTGAACTCCTTTTCACCACCGGGAAATTTTGTTTTATCAATTTCCCAATCCCCATCGGCATTCTGCCAACCATCATCAATTGTAACCCATTCAATGCCGAGTTTCTTAACTTCACTCAGACTTTTTAATATTTGTTCTTTATTAAAATTTCTTTCATATCCCCAGGCACACCATTCAACATTATAAGCCGATTCGGGAGCTTTGGAAAATTCAAAACCATCTTTCTGCATTAAATTTGAAAATGTTCTAAGTCCGTTAAAATAATCTCCATGATGAAAAATAATTGCAAAAGGGAGTAAATTATATTCTTCACCAGGTTTCAATTCTAAATCCTTTTCTTTTGTTATTTTGAATTGAACTTCATTATCGGCATTTACTTTTAAAGGTAAAGAAATTAACTCCGGGGTTTTAGAAAGAGAA
This sequence comes from uncultured Ignavibacteriaceae bacterium, assembly GCA_964448105.1. Classification (GTDB taxonomy): domain Bacteria; phylum Bacteroidota; class Ignavibacteria; order Ignavibacteriales; family Ignavibacteriaceae; genus CAVQBP01. The sequence goes on along the minus strand of CAYUVK010000001.1, from coordinate 93,493 downwards.
GCAAAAGCAATCCCCTGGTCCTTTGTCCATAAATCGACAACGGGCATACCGCCTCCGTAATCCGGCGCGTTCATCCCCTGGTAATTATTTCTGGAGTAATCTTTTGTTAAAGGAAATATCCAGTCGTATCTTTGTTCATATGATCCGCCCTGGAATGACCAGAATTTATAAGAACTATCTGCACCAAAATTTTTTGCATTTAATAAAAAATTTGCAAGTCCATATCCGTCAATATCAACATTTTTATCATTTAGATTTTTAATAGAAGAGGAGCATATTATTGAATTTTCAAATTCATCAGGAAAATAAATTTTAAGGTTTAATTCAATATTTTTATCATTTAACACCGAATTAATTTCCAGCAGCTTGCTTTTTCCAAAAGGAGAGTCTGCATTATTCTTTTGTTCTATTTTTTTAACCGAAAAGTCTTTTAATTCATTTCCTTCTTTATCTGATAAATAACAAAATGGTAAAGCAGAAGAAATTAATTGCCAATCATTTTTATGAACATATAATGATGAATTTAAATTGTTATCAAAAACGATTTTGTATTTTGAATTCCTTAATTCATAGGTATTGTCCGAATTCGCAAAAATAAAACCAGAAATAACAATCAATAGAAATATGATAGAAATTCTTTTCATTTTTTTCTTTGATTACTAAAGAATAACCATAAACTTACCTTTTGTTGAACCAATTGTAGCGGGGCCCGAACCATTAACTACTACAGAATGTGAATTTCGTTTATTTTCAAAGGAAATTACCATATATACTTCATAATTAAATCAGAATATTAAAAGTTTTTGAGATATTTTAAAAAAATTATTTATTTATTTAGTAAAACTAATCACAGTATATTTTTAAAATTTTTTTATTTTTAATCACACTTCCCAAAAGAAATAAGAATTTCTCTATTAAAAATTGAGATTACATAGATAAATTCTTTATTATATTCTATCCAAAATGAAAGTTTGGTAATTAACTAAATGTTCTTCTATTATTTATATATTACTATTATACCACCAAACTGAATCGGTAACAAAGAAAAACTAATCATTTTTTTACCTTCATTCATTGCAGTCTGTTTATAGTCTAAATTTATTTTCTGCTTTTTACCAAGATAAGGAATAAAATATATTTCCGGAATTACAGTTGATTCAAACTCAACTTCTATCTTTTGTTCAGTATCCGGGATACATTTACTATAACCTTTTAATCCCTTTAAATTTGAAATAAAGATACATTCTTTATCTCCAATACTAACTTGTTGTATACTAACATTATATGAAGCTTTTATCCTGTACTTTGGACTATAATCTTGTAGAAAACTCTTCGTTTGATTATTAAAATTTTTTATTAATGAAGTATCATGTTTCTCAAAATATTTTTTCCCGGGACATTCGGGTAAATAAAGATACTTTCCGTTCTCATTTGATTCAAAATATTTTAGAAGATCATTTTCTTTTTTGGTTTTCCTGCGAGAATCATAATAATCTGTCTCTCCGGTCATTATTAGATTTTTTCCATTGTCATAGAATCGTTCAACAATTTTTATTTCATCTTCAGTTAAAATTTTTACATCAGGAAGAATTAATGCACTTCCGGAAAAATCTTTTAATGTCCGTGGAGTAACTATTTGATATTCGATGTGATTGTTCAGAAGTAGATGAAGAATACCGTAAAAAGATTCAGTATAATCATTACCAAAATAATTACGTGTTGAAGGGGAATAATATACTCCAATTGGATTGATAGGTTTTCTGGGAGAATAGAGTAAATTTTCATTTTCTTTAATCCAGCTAAATATTTCTTTCCTAGTAGGATAATCATTTGAGCCAGCCATTAAATGACCCGGGGCATCCCAGAAATTGGCCCCTGCCATAACTTGAGTACAAGAAAGAAGTTTCATTGCATCAATAGAATCAGTGTTTTCTTCGTTATCCCATGAATAACTCAAAAGCCATGTAGGCTTTTCCTCATCAAATGCTCTTAATGTATTAACACCAATAAGATAAGTAAGCCAATCAAATGTATTTCTTTTTGCACCAGTATTTGTGTTAATAAAAAATTCGTGTGCGATAACATCTGAATAGTTATGAATCTCATAAGCATCGGCACCGGATCTTAATACTTCATCATTCATAGAAGGTGAAATTTCTGGAATAGTAAGACAGTTTGGATTTACTGATTTAACATTTTCATCAATTTCCTGGAAGAATTCAGTAATTGTTTGAATTCTGAAATCAACCCATTTTAAAAAATCAGGATCATTATAATCACCAGGAATAAAATCTTTCTTAGCATCCAATCCAGTTCTATTTTTGAATTCTGCAACTGTATAATCATCAAAACTAGCCCAGCTATTTTCCCAACCTTCGTAGAGCCACATCCAATATGCTACATCAATATAAACCCCATCAATACCTGTAGCAGTTATTTGTCTTACTATATCCATATATCTATGCCGCCACTCTTTAGCATACGGACTGATCCAAACATCTTCATCCCCTGCATTGACCCAAAATGACGCACCACCGGTAAAAACAGCAGGTTTACCATTTATATCTCTTTGCACCCAATCCGGATGATCTTGGAACATTGAATGTTCTACCTTATCCGAGTTTTCTGTAATGCACTCCAAACCGGCAATATAGATAAAAGCATGATTTCCAATTTTGTGAGCAGCTTCAGCTGCTTTCTTTATTTCTTTAAGTTTTTGTGCTGGATCAAGAAAAGAGTCGTATCTTCCGGTTATATCGTTATCTAATTCAATGCCTAAAACTCCTTGGTCTTGTGCTCTTTTAATAATGTTATCAATATTGTTTGGCCCAAGCCCATTACCTGAAATTCTAGCATAATGTATCCAACTCTGATTTGTGTTTTGAGAATTAAAAGTTCCTGTTAAAAAAATAACAAATAGAAAAATATTGGATAGTAATTGTTTGTACATATTAATTCCTGTTTTATTAGGTGATTAGGTTTTGGAAATATTGCTCCATTTAAATTTTTTAGTCTGTTAGAATGATTTACTCAAGAACCTACAGCTTTTCAAGCAAAGAACGAAAATCATTTTATATTGTCCCCCTAAAAATTATTACTCTGCAATTACCCTCAGTTTAGCTTTAATTAATTCTCTATCATAATAGTAAAAATATACTATATAAAATTTATCACAATAATTTTAAACTCAGGACAGAGTATTGTTAATTTCCTCCCATTGTGGCATAGTTGTATTTATCAAGAACTTTTGAAATTCGATTTATAATTAAGTCTTCAGGTGTATTTTTAATTTCATCTTTTCTAATATCTTCAAAAGATTCAGGTAAGAATTGACTTAGCAATGTTATTGGTATTTCTTGTTTAGATAGATTTAGTAATAATCTTACAAATGATTCTTTAACTTGTTTATTATTCCAATAATATCTTATTCTATCACTCAGACTGTATTTTCTTTTAAGACTTAATTTTTCTTCATTGTCTTCATGATAAAATTTCTCCCAATGTTTTGGATTTTGTTTCATTTCGAATTCCAAAACTTTTGTTAGGCTAGAGAGAATTATATCTTTCCTATTTGAAAAAAGTTCTTTCTCAATCATTTCAAGAGCAAATGCAGCTTCTCTGAATGCGTAAGTTAGCCAAGGACCAACTTTTAATACAGCAAAATGATCTTCGACCATTTGTCTCAATGATTCCTGATTTTGAAAATCAGTAGAATGCGCTTCAAAAACAAGATTGTTTTTCGTTTCTATTTTCTTCTTTAAACCTACAGCCTTAATCCTATCGTAATCAAATATATCCATATCCCCGAATTCAACACCTGGTTGAACTACAACGGCAATAACCCTTTTCCATCCATCTTCTAATCCATACTTTAGAAATGCTTGTTTGGTTAAACTTATTGTCTCTTCAACTTTCTCTGGAGTTGTAACTTCAATTGACTCGCTTTCCTTTTTTGCACCCCCAGGAGGTGGAACATCAGTCCCAATAACGTATACCAGCAGTTCATTTTCATTCCTTTGCTCTATTTCTTCTTCAGCTGTTTTACATAACACCGCTGCCCGTTCGGCAACTATTGAAGAATTCAAAGGAAAATTTAGATCACCATCATCAGCACATTTCATGCTTGTATCAAGGTGTATTTTTGTAAATCCGGCATTGACGTAATATTTAATTTGTTCTTTAGCATTTTCCATTGCGAAATAAGATGCTTGATTACTCCAAACATTTGGTCCAAGATGATCGCCACCAAATACTATATTACTTATGGGAAATTCAGAAGAATTGGCAATCCTAAAAACTAATTCTTTGAAATTATTGGGTGTCATGCCCGTATATCCGCCGAATTGGTCAACTTGATTCGATGTTGATTCAATAAGTAGAATTTTAGAATACTTTTTAGCATTTAATATAGCAGCTTTAATTACATATTCATTCACTGAACAGATTGAAGTAATTCCTATCGACTCACCCGATTTGTGCCTTTTTATAATTGATAATATTTTATTTTCTATAGCAATCATTAATTTTTTTCTTTTGCATATGAATAAATATTTACTCCCTGCACAACCCTATGGATCATTCCACTTTCTGAAGGACTATCCGGATTTAATCCAAATTGAATTGATTTAAAAAAACCCAATATTTGAGCAGGAAGAACGGAAACTACAGGTAAAAATTCTTCACCCAGCTTACTTTTACCATCTCCAAGAATAATATTTAAATCAAGGTCTACGTTTTCAATTTTATTCTCCATTACACCTATAGAAAAAATAGGTTTTCGTCCTTGACTTATTGCCTTAACTAGATCAGCTTCATATCTATTAACATATTTGTTGTTAGAAAACAAATATGTTACCAATGATTTTTCATTAATAACAGCTTTAGGCCCATGCCTGAATCCAAGGAAAGAATCATATTTACATATAATTTTACCATCTGTTAATTCTTGTAATTTAAGATGAGATTCTCTAGCAACACCTTTTAGAAAACCTGATCCTAAAAAAATGGCCCTCTCAATCTCTAGTTCCGCCACATGTTTTAGAGGACTTAAGTAATTATTAAAGATTTTTTCCCCATATTTAATTAAAAGAGAGACCTCAGATTCTTTTTCATTCGCAAAACCTATTTGCGAAATAAGTAAACCAGTTAGTAACATTGATGTGAAACTTCCAGTCATCGCCAGACCTTTATCATCAGCTTCGGGGGGCAATAAAAAGATCAGATTTTCGGTGTCTTTGACTACATCAATCAGAGAACTTTCTTCATTACATGTAATTACCAGGTTCAAGATCTTATGGGAAAGTTGTTCTGCTAATTGAATTGCCTTAGCACTTTCAGGACTATTACCAGAACGGGCAAATGAGATTAATAAAATATCCTTATTATCCTGGAAATATAATCCCGGATGTGTTACTAAATCTGTAGTCGGAACAGCTTTTGTAATTATTCCGGTTTCTTTTTGAAAGGATCCTTCTAACACTTCACCAATGAAAGCTGAAGTACCTGCCCCTGTAAGAATAACATGTAAGTTATTATTATTTTTAGCTTTGTCAATGAATTTGGCAATTTCTTTTCCTCTTTTTTTCACTGATTTCCAAACCTTAATCCATAATTCAGGTTGTCCTAATATTTCCTTAGAAGTGTATTTCCCATTGGAATTATAATTTTTTAATTCATTTAATATTAAGTTCTTATCCATTTAAAAACCCTTTCAATATATTTTCAATAAACGCCCACTACCATATGGGATATTTATTTTTAATATGAAATCATTATTTTTTCTTTTAATTGTATATTCAGTATTAGTTATTAACTCATTAACTTTTTTAATTTCAGGCAGATTCAGCTTGTCTGATCCAAAAAATATTTCAATTTCTTTATCAACGTCATTGTTGTTGAAAATAGTGAAGTAAAGACCAGTTTTAATACTATACCCAAATCGCTCAATTGAAATGCCATTAGTATTTGTAATTGCATACGTAATAGGTTCCCACCCTGCTGCCGCTATTAATTTTATCAGAGGGATATACTTTTTAAAGAATGGTCTTCCGGTATTATACTTAGTTGAGTCCTCCCAATAAGGATTTGTAGCAGAATTCACACTAAAAAAAGAAGGAAAGAATCCATAAGATAACATCTTTTCGAAATATTGCCTGTAACCATCGTATGGCTGTGAAGTAAAAACTCTATCATCTAGTCCCTCATTCAATAAAAATACAATTGGCTTTTGATAAGAGATAGCACGGTTAAATTGCAGTTTCTTTGTTTCAGAATCCCCTTTCGAGTATAAGCTTATTTCCGCACCAAATAAATCCAATATACCTGGAGCAAATGGCATCCATCCAAAACCATTCCCCATCATTAACTTGCCTTTTGAATGCATTTCACTTGCAATTTTGTTCATCATTTTATATTCAGAAGAATAGTTCCAAATAGCAGGTTTAGGTTTTTTTAGAGAAGCAGAAAAAGTTAGAGGATAATCTGTAAATGAAAAGTATTTTCGATTATAATTCAGATCATTATGCCAGTTCCATTCCATTGAATCGAAGTATATTCCATCAACATTTAAATTTATTGCAGAATCAATTTCATCACTTCTGGCGAAATCATACCTGTTAATTCCACTTATTTCAGGATCAGCATTTGTTGTTATGCTTACAGCCCAACCTGTCTTGAACCATGGTGTTTCAAGCTTGCGCGTTTGCCAAAGATTATTCTTATCATATAGGGCACTATTCTGTAAAATATCTTTTAATTGAGGTGGGACAGTTAAATCACTTGTTACATCTTTATAATTTAAATCAAGACTCTTAATTGGTATCTCTATATCCCATGGTTGCGTATATTGAAAGCTATGGACCCCTGCTTGATTATCTGCCTCAATTGTTGAAAGACTATTTATACCTGTATCTTTTGTTCGCCAATCAGTTTCGTGAAAAGTAAAACCAAATTCCTGATAATCTTCTATTGAATGAAGAGGAGTAAAGGGGAGCCAAATTCCTTCTTTGATTACTCTTTTTTTAAAGTATTCAGGATTTATTTTATAATATTTGTTTAATGCAGATCGAAAGTGCCAATCTGGAGAATGTTCAAAAAGCTGGATTTTAAAGAACGAACGATTAGGAAATTTTTTTGTTTCTAATGCGGTCGCGAGATCAAATTCGGCAACTATTCCTTCAGAAGGTTTATATGACAAACGGTAAACAACCGGTATTCCTAAATCAATTCCCCAACCGAGTCCAAAAGAAGAATTTGATATTGATGCAATGGGATAAAAAGACATTTCCCCTATTCCCACTTTGTCTCCATACCCTCCATTCTCTTTTTCAGATGCATTGAATGAACCAGCAGGAGGAATAACCGTATTAACTTCAACATAATTATTATAGTTGAAATCACTTTTTATTAAAACACTGCTATCGGGACTACCATTCCAATAAATTCTACTTTCTTGGCCAAATGGAAAGATAATTTTAACAGTAAAACATAAATCATTTTTTTTAAGATTATCAACCTCTCCTGAAAGTTCGATATAGTCTAAATATTTTCTGAATGATAAAACTACATTCATGGTTTTATCTTGGAAAGTTTGAACAGAACCTAATTGCGTCTTAACTATCGATGTACGGTTGAGTAAAAGGAATTTATTTGTTTTTTCGGGGAAATAATATTGAACTGCAACTTCTGTATTCGGTATAATTTTTTGCCAATTGGTAGTTTGCGAATATGTAATTGAAGTTAAGATCAAGAGAAAGAGTATTTTTAATCTCATCTGTTCCTCTGAGTGACAAAGATAATTGGATTAAGATTTATTTTAACCTTATAGAATATTCCAACCGCTATCCATAGAAAATTTCTAAAGTCAATTTGCGAAGGTTTAACTTGAAACATTAACTTTTAATCATCGATGAATCTTCAAATATTTTGTTTTTTTTCTCCGTAAGATTATTTAATAATCTATCATAATCCTGCTTAAATTTTTCTATACCTTCTATTAACAATTCCTGAGTAATTTCATTCAAGTAAATACCTAACTTATTTAGATTGTATTTTACTATTTCTGCTTCATCAATATCATTTAGAATTGAATCTTTGATTATGATTCCATGATCCGCAAATGCAGAAATAGTTGCATCAGGAAGAGTATTCACGGTATTATAACCGACAAGTGTCTCTATATATTTAACATCACTATAATCAGGATTTTTGTTACCGGTGCTTGCCCATAATGGTCGCTGAACAAATGCATCTTTATTAGTCAAATTATTCCATCTTTTACCACTGAAAATTTTACAGAATTCCTGATAGGCTAATTTTGCATTTGAAATGGCAGCCTTACCTAATAAATCTTTAGGATTGGGCAATTCTATCTTCCCATTTTCTGGAATTGATACGTTAGAGAGTTTATAATCAACAGCAACATCAATACGGCTAATGAAAAAGCTCGCAACTGATCTGATCCAATGGACTGATTTTCCTTCAGCAGTTCTTCTTTCAAGAGCTCTAATATATGCTTCGGCAACGGCTTTATAACTTTGAATTGAAAAAATAAGTGTAACATTTATATTAACACCTTCATAAAGCATTTCTTCAATTGCCGGTATCCCTTCGGTTGTTGCAGGAATTTTAATAAAGCAATTAGCACGATTTAATTTCTCAAATAATCTCCTTGCTTCAACCATTGTTCCTATGGTATCATTTGCAAGGTAGGGAGAGACTTCCAGGCTTACAAAACCGTCTACTCCTCCAGATTTGTAATATATAGTTTTTAAAATATCACATGCATCCTGAACATCTTTCATTGCCAGTTCTTCGTAAACATCATGAACATTTTTTCCTTGATTAAAAAGGTTTATTATCTGATTATCATAATAGTTACTATTTGAAATGGCTCTATTGAAGATACTTGGATTTGTTGTAACCCCTCGAAGCCCTTCTGTAAGAACTCTTTTTTTTAATTCACCATCAATGATTTTTTCTCTTGTTAAATTATCCAACCAATAACTCTGTCCATAGTTAATAATATTTAATAGATTATTCATTCATATTCCTCAGTTATAAATAAAAAACAATTAAAGTTTCACTCAATAAAAAATATTGGATTAGTTTATGCTATGAGAGACTTAGCATTCACTAACAAAAAATCTTCAGCTTCCTTTGACCACAACCCTTTTGTTTTAATAATTATTTGATAAAGTGCTTCGAATAATGGATCTGTTTTACCTTTTTCTTCAAAATCTTCCAAAGCAGTTAAAGGTAAAGAAATGCCTGTATAAATTAATTTCTTTCCACCCGGAATTTGAGGTAGATTTAATATAGTTTCCGCGGTTGAATCTAACCCTCCTATATGAGTAATCATTATTGCTGGATTAATTATTCCCTTCCCTATTATATCTATTGCATCCAGCATATCTTTTGTGTTGGAACCTACTGAGCCCAGAACATGATGACCGTAATAGTGAACATTATAAAAATTAAAAGGAGCCTTAAAATCTTGATTAGTTGGGCCAGTAAAAAAGTTTAGACAACCATCTAACCCAAGTATCATAGAAGATTGTTCAACAACGGCTGCATTGGGTATTAAAACAAATACATCACTGTATCCTTTTCCATCTGATAACTCCATCAATTCTTGAATAGAATCCTTATGATTAACATTAACATAAAATATTTTAACTCCCAGTTTTGCAGCATTATTTGGAGGAAATAATATTGCCGCCCTGTCAAGTTTGCTTTGATCAATATCTGTCATTACTATTAACTTTGGTCTTCTCTCACTATGTAATAATATATCAAGAAACTCTAGTCCCATAGGACCACCACCCCCTAATAATGCCACATTTCCATCTTTTTTTATCCCCATTTCATGTTCATATTGATTGGGCTTAACATGGTATTGAGATTTCAATGCAGCTAATATGCAGGCAATTGGTTCTGAAAGTGATGCCTTAAAAAAAGCGTCACCAGAGTATGGAATAAGGCAATTCATTTCAATAACTTCTGAAGGAATCACTATTCTAGTTGCATCACCTCCCACATATTGGTATGAATAACCAACAGCTTCACTTTCTTTACCTGGATAATTTACTGCTGGTTGAATACTATAATACATACCTGCTTTGAATTTATTCTTTAATTTTTCCCCTACCTCTAGAATTGTACCGCATTGTTCATGTCCGATTATAATTGGTTTTTCCGCTATATCCTTTGTAACTCGTTTATGATCAGCACCCTGAATGGCAGCTTTATAGTCCGACATACATATGCTGTTAGTAATAATATCAGCAAGGATTTCATCTTCTTTTATTTCGGGTAACTCAAAAGATTCAAGTCTTAAATCTCTTTTACCATATAACCTTAATGCTGTAGTTTTCATAATTTTTTTTATATCCCTTTTCTATTCCTTCTTTTTAATTCACCTAAGGTTTGGTTCGTTGTTGTTTTATAACCGGGTAACGGTAAAATACGTTCATGAATTGCGTCGATAAGCCATTCTTTTTGAGGGAAAAACATTTCTTCTATTTCCGCTCCAGGAGTAATCCAATTTCTTGCACCAATAACAACAGGTGGAGCATCTAAATAGTCGAAAGCTAATTGGGTTATTTGACATGAGATAGTATTTAAAAATGATCCTCTTTCAACAGCATCTGAACTTAATATGACCTTCCCTGTCTTTTGAATAGATCCAATAATAATATCATAATTAAGAGGATTTATAAACCGCGCATCAATGATCTCTGCAGTCATTTTATATTCTTTCTCAAGAATATCAGCTGCATCAAGAGCTGTATATAAAGTGGAACCAATTGTTATAATAGTAATATCATTTCCATTTCTTCTAATGACTGGCTCACCTTCTTCAATTTCATAATATCCTTCCGGCACCCCATCTTTAACAAACATTTCACCTATATCATATAATCTCTGACTTTCAAAAAAAACAACAGGATCAGTCCCGCTTAAAGCAGAATTAAGCATACCTTTTGCGTCATAAGGAGTAGCCGGGAACATTACTTTTAATCCAGGAATATGAGCTACTAAAGCAGTCCAATCTTGAGAGTGCTGAGCACCATATTTGTTTCCAATCGAAACACGGAGAACAAAAGGCATTTTTAGTACTCCAGCAGACATGGCCTGCCATTTAGACATTTGGTTAAAAACTTCATCGCCTGCTCTACCAAGAAAGTCGCAGTACATTAATTCGGCAAGTACTCTTCCCCCGCACATTGCATAACCGGTTGCAGATCCTACAATGGCACCTTCTGAAATCGTAGTATTAAATAACCGGTGATAAGGTAGAGCTTCCGTTAAACCACGGTATACTGCAAAAGCACCACCCCAATCCCTGTTCTCTTCACCATAAATAACCATAGTAGGATCAATATATGCTCTATGCAGAATAGCTTCAAATAAACCATCACGATATGAAAATAATTTTGTTTTAGGAAATGGTTTTCCATTTCCATCCAAACCATATCTTTCTTTTTTTGAAATAGATTTTACACGAGGGTTTTCTTCTTTGGAAAGAAGAACTTCAGGTTCCCTTTCATCAAATTTTTCAATCTTTTTGTTGGAAAACATATATTCACCAATTATTTCAGATTGAAGACTAACCCTCGGCGAGATTTCTGGAGATATAGCCAATTTTAAGGTGCTCTTTATGGTATCAATAGCCGAATTCTGCAGATTTTCAAATTCACTTTTAGTAATTACCAAATTGTTAATTAAATAATTTCCATATTCTATTATGGGATCTTGATCCATCCATAGCTTCAATTCTTCTTTTGTCCTATAAGATGATGCATCGGAAGGAGAATGACCGGAAAAACGATATGTTGTTGTATCTAAAAGAACCGGTCCATCACCTTTTTCTAAAATTTTTCTCTTTCTCTCTATTGCATCTGCAACAGCCAAAGGATTACTTCCGTTTACTCGTTCGCTATGCATTGCATCCTCATTTACCCCAGCTCCTATTCTTGCAAGAATACCAAATCCCATAGTTTCACCAAATGTCTGTCCTCCCATTCCATAAAAATTATTCATAAAATTAAAAATGATCGGAGGGGCACCACCAACTTTTTTATCCCAAAGTATTTTATATTGATCCATAGCCGCAAGCATCATTGCTTCCCAAGTAGGACCTGTCCCTGAAGCTCCATCACCAATATTTGCTATAACTATTCCAGGTTTATAATTTATACGCTTAAAAAGTGCGGCACCAGTAGCAATATCTGATGATCCCCCCACAATAGCATTATTCGGCATGCTTCCAAACGGAGCAAAGAATGCATGCATTGAACTGCCGAGCCCCATATTAAAACCAGTTTCTTTGGCAAATATTTCAGACATGGTTCCGTATAAAACAAAATTCATTGCCAATTCTTCAACACTCTTATATTTTAATGATTCAAGAACCTTTACTATCTTTCCATTCATATATGAATTCATAATCTTTTCAAGTTCAATTTCACTCAGTTTATGAGCAACAGAGAAACACTTGCTTAATATTTCACCGTGACTTCTATGAGAACCAAATACAAAATCATCTTTAGTTAAATTTAATGACTGCCCTACGGCAGCGGCTTCCTGCCCAATTGATAAATGTGCCGGGCCCTTATGATTATATTGAATGCCATGATATGCACCTTCAATCTTTATATCGTTTAAACTCGTCTCAAACTGACGAATTAATAACATATCAACTAAGACATTTTTTAAAGTTTCTTTTCCATATTTCTCAATTTCAATTTTAAAATTTGATTTATATTGATTCAGTTTGATATTTCTTAATTTTAAAGTCCCGCATTTTTTAACTTCTTCCGGATTAACAACAATATTTCTTGGCACAATGTACTCCTATATATGTTTTACATTTTTAATTTAATTCCCATATTGTATCTTTAATTATTTCGGAGACAGTTGGATGAGGAAAGATTATATCTTTAATATCTTTCACCCTAAATTCTGCTTCAATCATGGCTGCAGCTCCATAAATAATTTCAGAATTAGAGCCTCCTAAGAGTGTTATACCTAATAATATATATGAATCAGCGTCCACTATAATCTTACAAATTCCTTTTTCATTCCCATGTTCGGCTAAAAATCTTCCGTTAGCACGCATCTGCAAAAAACTAACTTTAATATTATTTCCTTTTTTCTTTGCTTCATTTTCTGTCAAACCCACCGCAGAAAGCTCAGGATAGCTATATACGATCCAAGGGATAGCATTATATCTCATTTTATCTTTATGCATAAATATATTATTTACTGCAACTTCACCCATCCTGTAAGCTGAATGAGCTAATAAAGATTTTCCGGTTACATCTCCTACAGCGTATACATTAGGTATGTTTGTTCGCATTCTCTCATCTACATTAATTCCTCTTCTATCAAAATCAACATTAATATTTTCAAGGCCAATATTTTCAATATTAGGTATTCTACCAACTGCCTGCAGAACCAGATCGGCTGAACAGCTGGCTTCTTTACCATCCTTAACATAGTTAACTTTGTTATCATCTATCGAGGTAACTTTTGCACTGGTAACGAAGGTACATTGTTTTAAGGATGCTCGCATTATAGCAGCAATTCCTTCGTCAAAATTCGATAAAATTTCTGGCAATAATTCTATTACAGTCACCTTAGTTCCAAGCATACTGAAATAAGAAGCGAATTCAATTCCTATAACACCTCCACCTATTATTACCAACTCTTTTGGCAATTCTTTTATTTCTAATAATTCATCACTAGTAAGAACATTTGGTTTATCTGCTCCGGGAATAGAAAGCTTAATTGGCGAAGAACCAGTGGCCACTAGAATATTATCTGAGGTATATTTTTCTTTGTTAACTGAAACAACATTCCTTTTTTCAATATAAGCTGTACCTGTAATTACATCTACATTGTATCGTTTCATTTGATACTCAATTCCCTTGGTTAAGGTAGATATTGTTTTAACTTTCCATTCCATTGCTCTTTCCAAATTATATTCGGCTTTGGAGACAGAAACACCCAGATGTTTACTATTTTGTGCTGAATGAAAAATTTTTGCAGAATTTAATAGTGCTTTTGTTGGAATACAGCCTCGATTTAAACACACCCCTCCAAGTCTTTTGTCTTTTTCTATGAGTAAAGTTCTCTTCCCTTTTATACCAGCTCTTTCTGCTGCAAGATAACCACCAGGACCACCGCCAATTATAATTAAATCATAATTATTATTTAACATTTATCCCCTCATTGTATCCGAAGTTACAGCTAAATCTATTTCCGTTATGGTTTTCGCTAGACTCTGTAAAAATCGAGCTCCAACTGCACCATCGATAGCCCGATGATCTACTGTCAATGAAAAAGATATGTGCGGGATGAATTCTATACCATTATCACCGTCTACAGGTTTTAATGATATGGTATTAATTCCTAATATTCCTGTCTGCGGTAAATTTAGAACAGGTGTAAATGATTCAATACCAAAACTTCCCAAATTCGTAACCGTAAAAGTTGCACCGTTTAATTCTTCGGCTTCAATCTTACCAGACAGAGATACAGATGCTAAGCGTTTAGCTTCATGACTTAATTGAAGTAAATTTAATTCTTGAGAATTTTTGATTACCGGAACCATTAAACCCCTTGGAGTATCGACCGCAAATCCTAAATGAATTCTATTATAATACTCTATTCTGTCTCCAATCAAAAGATTATTTAGTTCAGGATGTAAGGGTAAAGTTTTTACTACAGCAAAATGAATTAGATCATTAATTGTAACGGATTGAAATTCCTTGTATAATGTACTATTCTTAAATCTCTTCCGTAAATCCAATAAAGCCGAAGCATTTGCACTGCTGTTAAGGGTTAATTGGGCAGAATTTTTAAGTGAATCAAGCATACGTTCAGCAATAAGCTTTCTTATTCCCCTTAGAGGGATTACTTTTATGCTCTCTTCCTCTAAATTATAAATTTTGGTTTGGGTTTTGTTTTGTATATCTGTTGTTGTTATCCTGTTGCCAATCCCGCTGCCTACTTCAGGTCGCGGATTTGCTTCATTAATCAGGTCGCTAGCTGCAATTGTTAAAGATTCATAATTCTTACTTGCAGTTAATATATCCCTTTCAATAATACGGCTAGCTGGTCCAGTTCCTTCAATTTTTTCAATGGGCAGCTTCAATTTTTTAGCAAGATTTTTTGCCCTAGGAGAAATTCTTTTACCTTTAAAAGAAGAGCCTTCTTTTATTGAACTATTCTTATTTCCATTCTTATCAATTTCAATTAATATTTCAGAATTTATATTATACTGTATTTCTTTTTCTTCTTTTTGCTCTTCATTTTTTGTTTTACTTAAACCAGGAGTATATTCATCATAGTTTTCTTCTTTATTGCCAATAACTGCTATATTAGTTAGCACAGGGACATCATCACCTTCATTAAAAAATGTTTCCAAAACAATCCCACTGTCGGGAGATTCAATTTCAAATACTGCTTTATCTGTTTCAATTTCACAAATTACTTCCCCTTTTTTTATTTCTTCACCTTTTTTCTTTTTCCATTCAAGAATAAGGCAAGTCTCGACAGTGTTACCCTGTTGTGGTAATATTATTGGTGTAACCATAAAAACCTTCAATACTTTTTTATATTTATAAATTCTTCAAAGAACTCATTAAGTTCTGAGCAGACCAAATATATTAATTGCTCACTATCCGGCTTACCTGCATCTTCCTTCCAAATGCATTTTAAAATATCATTTATATTTTGTTCATTTAATTTTTCTATTTCAGCCGGGTATTTGAAATCTGTATTAATCTTATTGTTAATTATGTAGCATATTCCACCTAGTACGGCTTTAGCTAAAATTTTCGGATAAACATTCTGTAGTAAAGCTTCTCTAATAGTTCCGAATAACCGGTCGTTATATTCTAATTTCCTAACTGGATCACGGCATATTCTTTTAACTTCGTCACGTAAATACGGATTGATCATCCTTTCTAACAAATCCTTCCCATAAAAATCAAATCCTTCTTTTGTAAAGAGCGGATCATTTAATTCTTTATACTTCTTGAGTAAAAAGCCGCCGCTTTCATCGTTAAATGTATCAATTCCATATTTATATAAATCAGGATCATTTCTAATTTCACTCATATAATTGTAACTGCGAAGTGCAGCAAAAAATCCCAACATAGAATGCACAGCATTATGACCATATAATTTTGCTTCTTCAAACGGTAATAAATCGTCTTTTTCCTGGAAGACCTCAATCCCTCTCTTAAAATTGGGCAAAGTAATTTTTGAAATAATTATGTTATTAAATTCTTCAACTAAAATTGCCGCCTTACTGTATGGTGTCATTAAATCTAGGTTTAATTCATTAACTGTTCCTTTGTCAAAAATTACCCCGCCCATCTTACCAATTACAGTATTTATAGTTTGAAATTGTTTCAGACTACTTTCGTTGGCATATTTTTTTATTTTCTCAAGAAGAATTTCTGCAGCATAGTTATTATTTTCTGCAGCGTATAATATTTGAGGTTTATTTGGATTAATATTTTCGGCTAGTAATTTTGCAATAGAATTTTTACCTCCATCATAGAAATCAATGCTTGGCACTGCAGTTGCCATTTCATCGGCTTGATATACAGAAGAAACTATGGAACTATAGTCAGCAGGATCATTAGGATTGTAAATTTCAAAGTCAGAAATTGTTGTTTTTAAGATACCATCAATTTTTGCAGTGTTAACAATAATTTTATTGCCATATTTTCTTACCGCGTCAACTATCTCCTTATTCACTTCAAGAATTACGTATCTGCTAAAATTCTTAGATTTAAAAGCCTCAAAAAGCATTAAGCCGGATTGAACAGCTCCAAGTCCAAATCCTAAAAATGTTTTTTTACCTAAATTCGGTTCCATTGAGTTATTCTGTCTCCAATCACAGTGAAATCGATTTTATATTTTGATATAAACATTTGTATGCTTTAAATCTTTCATTGTACCATTTTACATGGTCTGATTCAGGATAAATAACTGTTGATTTTTTTACCCATCTAGAAGCTAAGTTACGAATTGGTTCACCTGTATCAGCTGAGCAGGCAAGCATCGCAGCTCCAAAACACCCGGCTTCTGTTATGTTCAATAAGGTAATTTTTTTATTCATAACATTAGCTTTTAATTGAGCTAATAGTTTTGATTTAGCTCCCCCACCTACCCATCTTAGTTCATTAATTATATATCCTGCTTTTTCAAGGATCTCAATGTTCAGCCGCATTTCAAATGATACTCCTTCCAATAAAGCTTTTAATATTTCTTTACGTTCTGTGGATAATTGTAATCCAATTACTGCACCCTTTGTTTTATCATCGAAATAAGGTGTACCGGAAGGAGTGAAATAAGGAAGAACTAATAAATTACTCGGTACGCTATTTATATTATTAAGCAAAAGTTCATAAGGATCTTCCCCTGAAAGTTTTGCTTCTTCCACTTCTTTATAACCAAATTGGTCTTTAAACCACTTAAAGATATTTCCTCCTGTAAGGCTGTAGGCAACTGTAGTAAATAAATCTTTAATAGAATAATTATATGTACATAGATTATTTTCTTTTAACTCTTCAGAAAAGACAGGATTTTTAAATGCCGGACAAATACATTCAACTGTTCCGCTCCCAAGCATGGCGGTGCCTTCATCAATTACTCCTGATCCCAAGGCACTGCAAGTTTGATCATGTCCGGCAGTTACTACAAACACATTTTCAGATAAACCAAGCTGATTTGCTATTCCTTTATCGACTGCACCAACGATAGATCCCGGAGGTAAAGTAACTGCAAGCTTTTCTTCAGAAATTCCAATTTCTTCCAAGATCTCTTGATTCCATTCTTGCTTTCTAACATCGAACATCATTGTCCGTCCTGCTAAAGACCAGCTTATTGCTGGCTTGATTCCCAAACTGAATTGGAGCAAATCTTCAAAACAAAAAAAGTATTTTGATTTTTCCCATAAATCACGCTGGTTATTTTTAAACCATAGTAGCTTAAATAATGTAAATATTGGGTATGCGGTATGACCCGTGATCTGATATAATTTATCTTCACCAAATTTATCAATCCATTCTTTCATAAACTTTCTAGAACTGCTATCAGAGGAAACTTTTGCATTATTTAGTATATCGCCGTTAGTTCCTATAGCAGTAAAAGCTTCCCCCTGGCTTGAAATCCCAATAGCTTTTATAGAACCTTGTTTTACTTTGCTGCTGCATTCCTTAATAACTTCAAAACATGATTTAATAACCAAAACCGAATCTAGAGTAGCGCTGCCGTCTTTAGAAAAAATAATGTTATACTCACGTTGTGAATTTGCTAATTGTTCTCCCTCTTCACTAATGACTAATGCTTTACAGCAGCTGGAGCCAATATCTATACCTATATAATTCATCTTTACTTAATGCTATAATCTAATTTTTTAAACTTTATTTTGGTTAATATTTCCCGAATCATACGTATAATATTCTTAGGTATTTCTGAACAATATCCCGCATTTGATGATATACTACTTCTTGTCTATATGAAGTTGTAAAAAAATTTATAGAATGAAGACTTTCGATATCGGCATTTTTACCGAGTAATCCTTTTTTCAACATTTTCTTTGCTTCTTCAGGTCCAACTATTTTTGAGGCATTTTCCACCATTTTCTGAAATAAAGCTGGTGCACTATCGCGTTCGAGTATTGTCCAGATATTCACTTTACAAATTCCATCGTCAAAGAAGTGAGATATTTGTTCTTCAGCAAGCGAAGATGCACCATGTAAACATAAATGAGGTCCTATCCTGTTACTTATCTCTCGAGCTAAATCTCCCTCGTATTTTAATGTTGATGTAGAAGATCTATGTTCAGTACCCAAATTGGGAACTATAATATCCACACCGGTTTCTCTGAAATACTTCTCAGCTTCTGCTGGTGTAGTTAAGTGGTGATTTGATGAATTAGATATTTCATCACACGCACCTTCAATTAAAATTTGTTCCCCGTGATTTTCTACAAAGGCAGTAGTATACTTTATATTTTTTTCTATCGGTAATGTAGATGCATCATACATAATAGAGGAAAACTGCCCCATATCCCATTTTAATAATTCATCATCCCAATCCCATTGTATATGATCAAGATGAACCATTACTCTTAAGTGCCGGTAAGGCGAATCGGGAGAAGTAAGTATTTTGAGACTTTTTAAGAATAACTTAAGCCCGATATTCCATTTTTTAGTATGGGTATAAAAAACAGATTGAGAACGTGAGGAGTAATTATTTGTAATGCCAATAATAATAGGTAAATCTTTAATGTTCTGTTTTTTACCAAATAAGTATACTGCATTTAATATTGCTTCTAATGTAGTAAGGTTTTCTGCATTAAATGAAGGTATTACCCATTTTCGATCCCTTGCTTCATCGTATATGTCTAGTACCTCAGTACGACCAAAAATTAATGACATGTTTTATTAACTGCTTATAAATTAGTTTTTTTCATTTTTAATAATGATTATCCACTTAACTAAATAATTCCCAGATAATCTGCCACTTAAATTGATTTTTACTTGAAACCAATAAGTAGCGGCCTTGATTAAATGCTTCAGATAAAGAACTTGTTAAACCCGGGATCGGTTCGAAAGCGCATTCATTACGTCGAATTCCAGGCTCATCCGGGTAACCTTTATTATTCCACCATATTCCAATAGATGGGAAAAATTCTCTAGGAAAAACTACTTTCATCAATAAACCATTTTTATAAGTCCAGCTCATTTTCCCTTCTTTAATATCTCTTAAGAACAGCATAGTTGCAGAACCTAAAGGTTTATTCACCAGAAATTCCTGAACATCATAAGAATTTTTCAAATTTAGATTCTGATCAGTAGTTTTATTATATACTGATTGAAAATCCGGGAAATGTACACCTGAAATTTCATCCAATTTCATTAGAGGATGCATTACATGTTGAAATGGGATTTTGTCTGAACTTTCATTACAAACTTCAAAATTCCATATAATACTGGATTTGGTAAAAACCATTTCCCGTATTAATTGTACAGGTATAACTTTACTTTTAACTGAAAAGATTAATCTATCTTCAGCATTGTTACTATCCCATTTTAGCCAGCAGGCTTCTCCATGATCTGGAATTTTCCATTCTGTCCCAGGGAAAACAGATGCTTCAACAGAAGGGAAACAATCGTCATAACCATATACAGGACGCTTTTCATACTCTCCGTAATCAGCGGCTGGAGCTTTAAAAGATTCTGGCTCAATAGTAACCAGGTCAAAATCATTATAACATAAATGATCTAATCTTGCACCATCTTCCGGAGTATATTCAACATACCAGGGACCGTATTTAAATGTTTGCTTCATAAAAAAACTTTACTCCTTTGAATACTTGAAAGATTTATAAAGGAATAGATTTCATTCCCGTCAACTCACAGAAATCCAATAGTTCATTATATAAATTCTCGCCATAACCCAGCACGGCATATTCATTATTCCACGATTCAACTAATTTATCCATATCATCACAATGAACAGTAACGAAAGCATGGGGCCAAAACGGGATACCGCATTCTTTCTGACGTTTCACTAATTCTTCTTTGTCAGGTTCGAAAACCGAACATTTTACAACAGCCATTTCGAATACGCCATTATTTCGTCCCAACCGGGCTAATACTCCTTCTCCTGATTTACAGGTAAGTTTCACAGAAAGACCTCCAGCTTTACCTTCCGTAGGAATTCCATGTTCAGCAAAACCTGCCGGTCCTGCTTTTCCCGCTAGAGAAGGAGGGCATGCACCGTCACCTATTATCTTAATTTCTTTTTTTGATTTATCTATATGCTGTAAATCGCCGTAATACACCCGTTCTTTACTTAAATCGGTAAGAAGCTTAACGGTCATCGCTGTATTGAAATCACTTAATGTTGATGTTCCAATACCATCATTTAAAATCATACTCTGGGCAAAACAAGTGGCACTATATTCATCACCAAGTCCGGGGAAAGATTGGATTGTGTAGAAATTCCAATCTTCTTTTTTCATTATTTTTTTTATAGCAATATATAAGCGGATAGAGCGCTCAGAAACTTCATCAGCAGGAATTGGATCGGTAAAAAATGGTTGAACATCTTTTTTTGTTTTCTCAATTTCTTCTTTGGTTACTCCTTGCGCAGTTGAAATCAATTCAGTTGTATCGCGTGAATCAATATCAACCCCAAAAAGTCTCATCCATTGAGCAGGATCCGCTACTCCACAGGTTTGCCCCATGCCACGCCCTCCAAAAACACCAATTGTACTCATATTCAAAATATTCTTTTCATGGCTTGCTCTGCAATAAGAAACAATTTTCTTAATTTCTTTTAGGTCCTGATAGTCTCCATAAACAAACCGGTGGCTGATCCCAATTTCTATCAATGCCCCGTGCAAGACTAAACCTCCAACTGGTCTCCAGCCCTGTGAACCGGGATTTGTCCAGATTATAATTCCTTTTCCTGTAGAAGCAAAATCACGAATCGGAGCTATTAAATGGGCTGCCCAAACCCATGTACCTGAAAATAAAATAATAGCATCCAACTCATCACTTTTCTTGTATTTTGAAAGACATTCTTTGGCTTCATTTTTTGATGCTATTATTACATCATGTTCAACTAATTCTAAGCCGGCATTTACCAGAGCTGCTTTTGCAGTAGAAATTAATTTATCATCGATAAAAGGTGTACCCATAGGATCTTTAAGTCCATCTTTGTGAACACCATAAACAATAAATCCAACTTTAGGCTTTTTCATTATTTTTCCCTCTATTAAAAATGGATTAATAAAATTTCGTTATATTTTTAAATTAATCTGGTATTGCTTTTATTAATAAGTACTTTTTAAAAGCTACATTTAAATTTCCAATAGGACCTTTAACATTTCCCAGCATTTTATTATGAACATAATCCGTTACCTTATAACTTTTACTCTTCAAACCGCGAAGTTCAATTTTGCCATCAAAACCATCCGCATAAAATGCATAATACAAAGTGTCTTCCTTTTGAATTACATGTGCCTCAGGTCTATCATACCCGATGTCGTATAAATTTCCTAAATAAGAACCATAACTAAGGTTATTTTCTTTGAAAATATTTATCCATTTAGACCACAATTTATCCTTGTCTTTAGTCAATAAAATACTATTGCCACCTTCATGAGGTCCGTTAGGAATATCAGGCCAAGCGAACTTTGTTCCTATAACTGCTCCGATACCAATTGAAGAGGCAAAATCATCTCCATTATCACTAAGTTCAACATGATCACCATAAAAGACTACTTTATCTCCACCTAATGCTCTAAGCACTTTTCCTTTTAATCTAATTTGCCATGAATTACTGGGATCGGAAGCGACTGATTGATTCATATACGGAAGCAAATAAAATGAATAGTTCGTTCCACAAGGACAAATTTCTATAACTGCATTCGGATTAACACTGAGCGCAGTTTCATAAATATCCTTAAAGAAAGCAGGTAATTGCTCGACAGATTCTTCAGGGTATGCATGGTGATGCTCGGGGTTATAACAAGCTGGCACTCCATTAAGGTTATTTCCATCTATCTTTAAGCCGTCAAATCCCCAATCCCTAAAAGCTTTTACGATAAAATCATGAACTCTATTCTTAACGCTCTTTGAAGCTGGGCAAAGAAAAAATGATTTCCAGAATTGTATGAAGACTGGTGAACCATCTTTATTTAATAATAAATCTTCGGTATGGTTTTGGAATAAATCACTACATGGATTTACAGATAAAGGATTAATCCAAAGTTTAGCTTTTGCTCCTATACTATGAATTGTGTCGACTAATTTTTTCATATCTGAATCACCAGCAGGAAATTTGTTTTTATCTAATATATATTCACCTAAACCATATTCCCATCCATAATCTAACACTACCCACTTTAGACCTAACTCTTTTATTTTAGGGAAGGAATTATAAATTTCTTTTAAAGAAAATTTTTCACCGTATCCCCAACCGCACCATATTGATTCGTGAGTGCCTTTTGTAGGTTCACGAAATTTAACACCTTGTTTAACCATAAATTCTCTATAATTAGACAAAGCTTGGAAACAGTCATTTTCATGTACTGCAACAAATGTATTAAAGGATGAAAAGCTTTCACCTGGTTTTAATATAGTTGAATTATGAAATGATATTCCCACTGTTACATAATTATCATTAGGCATTCGAGTGGGTAAGGAGACTAATTTGGGTACTAATTCTGTATGCCCAACGGCCAGCCCAACATCTTGTCTCCAAATGTCAACTACCGGCGTTCCACCGCCATAGTCGACCCAGTTCATACCCATATAATTTTTTCTCTGGAAACCTTTGTGTATCTGCTGCAACCAATCATTTGACCAACCATAGGAGCCTGGCTGGTATGACCAAAAAGGCGCTTTACCATCATTTCTTTTTATTGCAATAAATTTGTAATTGTTGTTAGTCCATCCATCTATGGTTATATCATAATTGCCAAAATTTGAATATTTAACTTTGAAAAATAGCATTGTTGGGAAAGCATCGTATCTTATAACTTTTATTTCTTTTTCTAATTTACCTGAAACACCTATTATTGTATATTCTTTTCCTTTACCAATATTATTTTGTATATCTGAGACAGAATGATCTTTCAATTTAAAGTCTGTTATATCTTTACCATTAATTATTGGGAATTCCGAATTTGAAAAGTCACCCAATATTTTTTCCTCTCCATTAAATTTGGATATAACCCGGCTGTATAAAAGATTGTTGAATTCGATACATATCATCTGACCTTCCACCTTAAATGTACCGGAAGTTTGAGCAGATAAAAGAGGACTTATAATAACTGATATATAGATCGTTAAGATTAAATATTTAATAATTAATTTCATTGGTAAAACCTATTTTTAATATTTATCTATTCGGATTTTGGATAGCCAAAAAACAAATAGTTATTAATTCACGTTACGCAAAATTAATGTTTTTGTCATATTGAGCGAAGCAAAATATCTCAATATAGTGCAAATCATAACCCTTGAGATTCTTCACTTCGTTCAGAATGACAGTTTTGCGTAAGATAAGTTATTAAGTTCTAATTATTGTTCTCCTCAACATTTATGTCAACTGCTTCTATTTTACAAATGGCCATTCATTATTAGAATTGATAAATTCAATCACTTCTTAGCATTAAGTATTTTATTGGCATTCTCAGTGTACAATTTTTTTAACGTTATGTCGCTTAAACCTAATCCATAAAGCGGCCAAAAATATCCTGTTTGATTAATGCCATAAAAATGTTCATCTGTTGTTTGGAGTACCCTAAAAGTAAATATATACATATCCTTGTCGGTTCCCATATCAGTTCCATAAAATAGTTTATCATTATATTTTTCCATAAATACTTTTGTATATTTGGGTATAGTAGCAACCTCTGCAAAACGTGCCGCAATATCTGCATAAATGTTATCATATTTGTCAAATAAGTTTCCAAGTTTTGAGAGATCTGTAACCTGATTAGCAAAATGGCATGCAATAAAAATTGTTTTGGGATGTTTAGCTACTGCATTTTCAAGTGTTTTTAATTCTTCATCAAGAGTAAGAATACCTTTTTGATTATCCAATCTCCAATCATAGGCAGTCATAAGTCCATCGTTAGTTGAATCCATATTCTCATAAAACCATTGAGGTTCGCCAACATGAACATTAATTGGCATATGCAACTTTGCACATTCATCTAATAAAGCATCCATCCTGGGATCATCAATGTGCATTCCCCATGCCGGTGGATTACAATAAAAAAGCCCTTTGCCTTTATCGCCCAATTCACCCACTCCTTTGGCACCTTCTTTAAAGCATCTATTCAATTCTTTTATAGCGGCAGGTCCAAATCCGGGTTTATCGTATCCTATATAATCAAATCCACAATATAGTATAAATTTTTCAGGATATTTCGAGAAAAAAGAAGATAATGAATCAAATTCTCTACCGTAACTTTTTGTTAAAATAATAGTTTTTTCAATACCTAATAAATCCATTGTTTGAACCCACTCGTCCAATTCCTTTTCTGATGAAATAAAAGCATGTGAATGCATATCAATGATTGGATATTTAGCTTTTTTTATTATTGATTTTTTAATATTATAAATGTTTTTGGGGCGGTAATTTTTTAATAATAAATTTTCAGGATTACTTTGACCAAATAAAAAACTGCTAGAAAAAGTTAGATAAATAATTACTTTAACTAAGTTTAGTAAGTATCTTTTCATAAAAAGGTCCTTTTGATATTATTTACTAAACAACCATAAATTATTCATTTAGGTAAGTTTTTTTGTTTTTATTTCAGTTAACAATTACCAAAGTTTTTAATTATAGATCAAAGCGAATGAATAGATTTTTCTGTATTTACTATCCAAATAGTTTCACGATTCCAATATACAACAGCAATTTTTCTTTTATTATTTTACTTATGAAATATATTTAATTTATTTTTTCTTGTCAAGAATTTTTTATACCTTTCTTATATTTTGATTATATAAGGTTTTATAAGTTTATACTGTTGGATCTTGCGATAATAGCTGTAATCGGCTCTCATTTTTTCAGGTTTTCATCTGAATGATTAAAAACCTAAAAGTGAAATAAAAAATATTATTTTAACTCAAAATATATTTTTATTTAAAAAAAGGTTTTTTCGATAAAAATATTTAATTTTGTCCAAATCAAAGCCCAATAAATTAAATTGGGAGCTTGTTATGGTGGGCTCATTTATTATTTTATATTATCTTTATTTTAATTACGATTAATATTTCTGTCGTTCTGCTTAAAAGTGAAAATCATTATACTCGACCAGTCCAGAAAATCTGTTTGTAATTTAATTCACAGCTTCAACTTTCAAGTAAATATTACTGTCACTTTTTAATTTAATGTTTGCAAACGACCCATCAACTTTTTTAATAAACTCTTTTGAATAGAGGTCACTAATATTATATTTTTTTGCTTCCAATCCGCGGAGTTCCAATTCGCCATCAAAAGGTCCAACTACAAAGTAATAATAAACACCATTTCTTTTGGTTACATGAACCTCTGGTTTATCAAACTCGATATCGTAGAGATTTAAATACTCCCCTTTATAAATTTGTTCTTCCCTGTAAATTTTAAGCCATTTTATCCACTCCTTTTTCTTTTCAGGCGTTAACTTAGTATAATATGTTTCAAAGTAGCCTCCCATAGCAACACATTCGTCAATTTCGCATGGATCGTAACCCCAATCTGCTTTATGTTCAGGAAGTATATAACCGGGATTAAAATATACTTTAGAACCATTAAGGGCTTTTTCTACTTTTAATCTTTGTCTCACCTGCTCTTTAGTAGTTGCATCAGAGGCATTGGTAATATTATAATAAGGCATTTTATATGGGTCATGCGGGCGGCCGCATTCGCACATTTCAATGCCGTAACCAGGCTTAATAGATTGTGCCTTTTCGTATATATGTTTATACTCGTTGGACAAATTCCAATAGGGTGAGAGAGGTGATTCATGTTTGTGTAAAGGATTGTAGCATGCTGGAATTCCAATTAAATTTGCCCAATCATGATAAACGTAATCCACACCAAAAGTTGTATATAATTTTTCAATCTGTTCTTCCCAAAATTTAATCACTGGAGCATATTCTGGGCATAAGAAGTAAGAAACCGGGTTCTTCATAATATAAGGGGACCCGTCTTTTTGTTGCATAAACCAATCTGGATGTGTCTTTGCAACATCTGAACGCGGCTCTGCAATTAAAGGACACCACCAAATTCCAACCTTAAAATTTTCTTTATGCATATCATCTACAAATTTTATAAGGTCTTTTCTTCCATTAGGAAATTTATCTTTTTGTGTGTTTGGTTCCCAGTCACCGTAATTTGAAAACCAGCCATCGTCAAGAACAATCATCTCTATACCTAATTCTTTGAACTCAGGTATTTTTACGTAAATATCACTTAGCTTGAAGTTAAGTTCATAACCCCAAGTTTTCCAATAAGCCTGAGGAACAGTATCAGGTGTTTCTTTAAATGTTTTTATACCCTGATAGTTTAGAAACTGTGCATAGGTTCTTAAGGCATCAAAATAATCTAATGAATGAACAATTACAGCATGTTTTACAGTGGAATACTTTCCATTTTTTCCTAAACTAATGGTTTCATTTTGCCGATTATAAAGTTCTTCTATTGCATATTCAATTTTACCGTTGGGCATTACATGAATTGGCAAGTTTACAAATTCAGGTTTGGCGGAAATATGTGCTATTGCCATCCCCATTTTTTTACCCCATAAATCTAATACTGGAATTCCACCGCCTTTGGGATCGCGTTGCGCACCAATAATTCCCATAAAATTAGTTGCGGAATAAACAGAATCTACTTTAATGTTACTGTAATTAAGTCCCCACCCAACACCGCAACCCTGAAAGAGCGAAAAGTTGTAACTTTTTTTGGAGGGATCAATTAGTTTACGATCAACTGTATAAAAGTCACCTACAATTTTATCGATCTTTAATAGTTTATCAGACAAATTGATATAATCCGCATAGGTGATTGCTGCATTCGGAAAGTTATTATATAATTCAATTGTTAATATTTTCTCAATATCTATTTCACTTTCATCAACTATAATTTTTGATTTACCGAAAAGTCTTAATTGGTTTCCTTCGCCAAATTCATTATTAATCTTATTATATTCAGTTTTTTCTATAGCAAATTCGTAGACTTCTTTTGCATTTATAACCAAATAATCATTTGGCTTAGATTGCTCCGAAACGATTGAAAGTAATTTTCCATCTTTCATATATGAAGTTTTTATCTTCATATTTTTATCAATCGCCATATTTATAGCTGTATTATTAAAATGAATTATACCATCAGTTTCATAATATGAAATTTGCTTTTGATTTTCACATGTCTGAAATGTCATTATAATTAGGAATAAGATTGCAATTTTTTTCATTATCATACCTGTTTAATAATTACTATAAATCATCTTAATAGTTTGATAACTAAATTATTTTTCAGTTCATCGTGACTCTATATCTTATTATTTCATTCACCAAAGAATTTAAGCAAACGTGCTCTATTTTTTAAGTATTTTCCAATCGCATTAATTATTTACCAATAATTCTTATTGCATTATTTCGATATATCTTCAATAGTACATTGTCATTTAACCCTAACCCGTATAAAGCCCAATGATATCCAAATAGTTCATTTTCATAAAAGTGCTCATCCTCAGATTCGAGAATTCTGAATGTGACCTTATACATATTTTTCTCAAAACCCATATCGGTACCGTATAAAAGCCTATTCTGATATTTTTCAAAAAACTTGGCTGTATATTTAGGAACTGGTGCATTTTCAGCATAGCGGGCTGCAATATCTGCATAGAGATTTGGATATTTGTCAAACATAAGACCTAATGCTTCAAGGTCATGATTACAATTAGCTAGATGACAAGCTATAAAAATTGTGTTGGGATGTTTGGCAACAGCGTTTTCTAATGTTTTAACCATTTCCTGCAAGTTTAGTATTCCCTTCTGATTATCAAGTCGCCAGTCAAAAGAATTCATCAAACCATCGTTTGTTGAATCCATTGGCTCATAAAACCATTGTGGTTCTCCAACATGAATGCTTACAGGCATTCCAAGTTTTGCACATTTTTCCCACACAGGATCAAGCCGCGGATCATCAATGTGCATTCCATAAGCTTTAGGGTCGCAGTAAAATAATCCCTTCCCCTTATCACCTAATTCACCAACACCTTTTGCACCTGCGTTAAAACATCTTTTTAATTCTGTCACTGCATTCGGACCAAAACCCGGTTGATCGTAACCTGTGTAATCAATTCCACACCAGAGTTCAAATCGATTAGGATATTTTGAATATGCAGCAACAATTGAGTCAAATTTTGATCCATGAGCCTTAGTTAGTATTATAGTCTTCTCAATTCCAACCAAATCCATAGTTTTAACCCATTGATCAATTTGTTCGGGTGTTTCGGCATAAGGATGAGAATGCATATCGATGATTGGATACTTTGCTTTATCGATATTACTTACAGGTACTTTATAAATACTGTGAGGTCTATAATTTTTCAGTAATATCTGATCTGCTTCTGTTTGTGAGTAAGCTGAAATTGCAGATATTAAAAAAATAGTTATAAAAAATTTTAAGAAGTTAATTTTATTATTCATAATCCTAATTCTAACTCCATGAAATATTTAAAAAATATATTAAACTAATTTTTCTAATACTTTTACTCTACATATTTGCATTTAGTGTTAATGAACCATCATTATTTAATTTTTGACGACATGCCCATTCAACAGGATAAAGCACACCTTTAACTTCTAATTCGGCTTTAACTTTTAATCCTTTCCAGTCTGTACCTTTAGGCAGTATAAACATTGCCTGTCGCACTCCAATAGGTTTCGGATAACCCGGATCTAAACAACCACTTACCTTAATAGAACCATCATCACTGAATATGGTTATTCTTAATATGCCTGGCACACCTGCAATTCCATCATTAACAAAGCCCATAATTAAACCTGGGTATTCGTCTTTATCAAAACTCCATATCCATGAGGGTCTAACTCGATAACCAATTTTTTTAGCAAAGTTATTGATGCTATCGGGATATTTTTCATAATAATCCAGAATATTCCTGGCTGATATATTATGCCAATTCCAGACTGACCAATAGTTTGCCCCAACATCCATTACATGGGAAATCAGATTATCATTATATCCAATACCATCGCACATCTCTTTTTCGTGCCTTTCAAGAGTTCCCATTCCGACTTCGCAAATTGTTGCAATCCATTGAGGTCTATTGCTTAGTGATTCGATCTGCATATTTTCAATATATATAGTATCGGTTCTAAGCCAGTTATTAGTTCTAATTGTTTTATCAACTAATTCAGAATTTCCTACCCTACTAAAATCAGGCTGAGTGTTAGTAACCAATGGAGTTTTAGTCCAATATTTAAGTTGTGTATCAAACATTTTCATAAATGTTTTTTCAGCAGTTACATTATCCGGGAAAGGATTTCCAACAAACGGCCATGAGTGCCCTTCGCCCCAAAAACCGTACATAAATGTATCCATATATTCAATCTGCGCGTTGCCATTTAATTCTGCTGCTAATAATTCATTTAATTCAGTAAAAGCTTTTTGATACTCGGGATGATCATACCTTGGGAATTTATGTTCCTTTTTATTTCTAATTTCTGAAGAACTGTTGCGCCAGGTGCCTTTCAAACTGTTATATGGAATTTTATTAATAAGAAAATCCGGTGTACCTAATTCGGGAATATCAGGATTCTCAGTCATAATCCTAAAACCAATTCTTTTCTTATATTGTTTAGAAAGATCAAAGGTAATTTTCCAGTAATCAGGAAAATCCAATTTAGATGATTGTTTTTGAATATCTCTCCAATTAGGCCTAAGGTATATTTTTTGTACAAACGGAAGTTTAACTAAATCCTCTATAGATTTTTCAAGTTTTTCACCTTTTATTCTGGGAGGTCCAATATCGCCAGATACATATACCGTTAATCCCATTCCAAAATTTTTTAATATTTTATTGGAAGGATTACTTGTCATTACAACTTCACTATTGGGAGCAACAACTTCAGGTTCATAAATCGGGAACGGACCTTGGTTAAGTCTATCTGTAACGATCGGACCACTACCAAAATCATATTTTTCCCAATTATGTGCTGATACAAATCCAAATACTTTATTGGCAACAGCGTTTACACCAAGTGCAATTGCTCCAGTGGTTTTGAGAAATGATCGTCGTTTCATAAGACTTCCTAATTACAGTTGATGAGTAAATATTTATTGAAAGGTTCGTAAGAGAATTATGGATAGTTTATAATTTCCTATCAATAAAAAATGAACCAAATAATTTTTATTTTGGATATATCAATTCAATGGTTCACATTCAATTAGCAAAGATTGTCTAAACTTTACTGGCAATGATGATATTGGTCCGGTTACTTCACCTAGCTTTTTATTATTAACATAATCCGTGACTGTATAAGTTTTATTATCAAGACCGCGTAATTCAACATTTCCGTCCCATTCAGGGGCATAAAAAGCATAATACATTTTTCCATCTTTGCTCACGGCATGAGTCTCGGGTTTATCAAAACCAATGTCATATAGTTCGCCAAGATATGTACCTTTCGGAAGCATATTTTCATTATAAATAATTACCCATTTTTTCCATTCTTTTTCTTTTTCATTCGTAAGGCTTATTTCACCAGTTTCTTTATTTTTATGCACACCGACAGGCCAGACGAATTTTGTGCCAATCACGCCACCAATTCCTACAGTAGATGCCCAATCGCTCATTTTATCACTTAATTCAACATGATCGCCGTAGTAAGGCAAGCTTTCGCCCATTAGTCCTTTAAGTGTTTTCCCCTTTAATCTAATTTGCCAAGAGGAAAGAGGGTCAGAGGCGACTGGTTGGTTCATGTATGGTAGATTGTAAAACGAATAGTTGGTACCGCAAGGACAAATTTCGACTACTGCATCTTTGTTTATGCTAATAGCAGTTTCATAAACCATCTTCCAGAATTCTTGAAGTTTTTCAACCGATTCTTCCGGATAGGCATGATTATGTTTCGGGTTATAACAAGGCGGTACACCATTGAGATGCTGCCCATCAATTTTTAGTCCATCAAATCCCCAAACGCTCATAATTTTATTAATCAAGTTTTTTGTATAAGTGAGTGTTTTATTATAAGCCGGACATAAATAATAGCTATCCCACCAGGTAATATCCCGTGTTGAACCATTTTTATTAAGCAGTAGCATATCCGGATGTTCTTTTATTAAATCTGTTCCCGGATCAACAGCTAACGGTGTCCACCATAATTTTGCTTTAAGTCCGGCAGCATGTATTTTGTCAACAAATGCTTTCATGTCGCTATCGCCATTAGGAAATTTTTCAGGATTTAAATACCAATCCCCTTCAGCAGTTTGCCAGCCATCATCAAGTACAGCCCATTTAAATCCTAATTTTTTTACCTCAGGCAGTGTACCCAAAACATCATTTAGCTTAAACTCCCTTTCATAACCCCAGGCACACCAGATTGGCTCGTAAGAAGTTTTGGGGAATTTCTTCATCGCTAAACCTTTTTTTGACATTACCCCCCGAAAAATCTTTAATGTTGCATAGTAGTCACCTTTATGAACATTAACAAAAGATTCAAAAGTTTCATATGATTGACCTGGTTCAAGCGCGGTCTCTTTTTCAAACTCAACACTAATATCTACACCTGTTTCTTCACTCTTCATTCTAACCGGAAGCTTTACAAGCTTTGGTGTAGTTTCAACAAGTCCAATAGCTATACCAACATCTCTACTCCAAATGTCTATTATAGGTGTTCCGCCACCATAATCGCTTGCATTCATACCCATGTAATTTTCCTGTTCAAATCCCTGCTTTAATGGCTGAACCCAATCTCTTCTATCCTCATATGTTGCTCCTTGATATGACCAGAAAGAAGGTTTTTGTTTTTCTTCGGTTTTTATACAGTATGCATTATTCACCCATTTATTAACTATTACTTTATTAGATCCAATATTTTTATAAGTAACTTTGTAGAATACAGAAGTTGGGAAATTTTCATAAATTGAAACTGAAACTTGTTTTTGGATATTATTTTTTGAAAGCCCTATAACTACAAATTCCTCCCCTTTTCCTAATTCATTTTCTATTTGACTGGACTTAGAATCCTTAAAATAAAATTTACTGATTTCTTCACCGTCAACAATCAGATACTCTGCAGCAGAATAATTACTTAGCACAACCTTGTGATTCCCAATTGTTGAAACAATTTTACTATAAAGGGAATCATCAAATTCAATTTGTAAATATTTATTTTCAACTTTTACAGAAGAATTATTACCTCCAAAAAAGCTTAATAATATTAATAGAAGTGAAAAAATAATGACTGATAAAAATTTTGAAATCATATTCGTTCTCTAAATGATTAATTTATAAGTTTTTTATTTAATCAATATCATTTTCTTTAAATCGGAATGACTCCCTTGCTGCAATTTATAAAAATAGATACCTGAAGGAAGAATACCTGCATTAAAACTTATTTTATGCTCCCCTGCATTCATTTCACCATGTAATAAATTGGCAATATGCTCCCCGAGTAAATTATAAACATCAAGATTGGTAAAACCCTTTTCCATGAGTGAAAATCTTATTGCAGTTTCAGGATTGAACGGATTAGGATAATTTTGTTCCAATATGAAAGAAACTGGAGAATCAACTTGATTTAAAACTTCGACTCCAGTAACATGATATAAAATCTGGTTTATATCTGAACCAATCCTTAAGTCATCAATTCTTCCCCAAAATCTTTTAAACCCGTTTTTACCTGAAGTACCGATAAAAAGACTATCATCATTCGGAAATAAGTCAGCGGTAAAATTAAACGTATCAACAGGTGCCGTTGTTTCATCATTCCACAAATATACTTTGGAATTTTGGTAATCATAATATACAGCAACAAACGACCATTGATTTCTAGGAACAACAAAAGAAGAAGTAACACTTCTTAAAGTACCGGATTCTAAGTGTGTAAGAAATTCAAGGTAACTTTGATTTTCAGTAGTGTTAAGTCTAAGCGAATAATTATCTGTTTTTGAGTTTCCGGCTCTATCCCCTTTTATAAGTAAAAACTGCGGATTGCCATTTGCTTGAGTAGGATATACCCATAAAGAAATGGCAAGGCTTTCATTTTGGAAATCCAAATCATTATTATCACTCGCACGAAAAGCACCATAGCTGTTTTCGTTTTCCAAA
This sequence comes from uncultured Ignavibacteriaceae bacterium, assembly GCA_964448105.1. Classification (GTDB taxonomy): domain Bacteria; phylum Bacteroidota; class Ignavibacteria; order Ignavibacteriales; family Ignavibacteriaceae; genus CAVQBP01. The sequence continues at coordinate 59,592 of CAYUVK010000001.1, read as the reverse complement.
GATAAATAATAATTACCTTCCGCTAACGGTTCTACATTTAAATAAACAGCGCTGCCGGATAGTAAACCAACATGGTTATTTGAATTCCAGCTACAAGAATCATTACCGTTATTTTCAAACTGCCACCTGCCCCCCTTATTTTGTCCCACTAAAAAGCCGCATGCAAATACAAAAAGCACAATGAAGCACGCAGTCTTCGTATATTTAAAAAATAAGTTTATAATCATGCAGCCGTTCATTTCTTAACTACTATATCTCTCCAAGGCCCTGTCTTAATAGCGCCTAAAAAGGAAAGATCAGAAGTTCTGAAAATCAATACAGCACCGTCTTCATAAGTATTTGCAACTACATAAACAACTTGTTTTTCAGGATCGACAGTAATACCCTGCATTTCGTCAATTATCCCTTCGTCAGCTATATTTATTTCAGCAGCAATAGAAAAATCGGTCAAATCAATTTTGTAGATTAAGGCGCCCCATCTTCCAGCCATATATAAGTAGTTATCAACAACTTCAGTAAAATAATAATCTCCACCTTCGCCTAATTCTAATTCACCTTCAACCGTATTTGTTGCCGGATCAATAATCCTAAATGATGGTGAAGCCCAGTTATTACATACTAGAACTTTGGAGTCGTCTGGTAAAATTACAATTTCACCGGTAGCTTCTTCTTCAACTACATTTTCAATACTTGTTATTGCCGATTTGTTTACTATATCAACTACAATAACCGACTGACCAGTTCTAGTGCTTATATAACCTTTCTTACCGGCATGATCTATTGCCATCTTATACAGGAAAGCTCCTTCATGACAATAATCAGCTAAAGGGATTGTTGCAGTTACAGATCTGGAAGCAGTATTGATTACAACAATATCATTTGTTCCCCTACAAAGGATCCATGCTTCAGATCCATCAGGAGTAAAACTGATGAACCAGGGCTCTTCTACTCCATCGGGCATCGGAACAGTAGAAACGATACTTCCACTAGATGTTTCCAAAATTCCTACAGCGTTATCTGCTAAACTAGCAATATATAATTCAGTGCCGGCAGGATTCATTTCAATACTAAGCGACCCATCGGGGCTAAAACTTCCAACCTCGGTAGTTTCAAAATTTTTCACTATACCGATGCCCGTTTTGCCTTCAGCAACATTTCCAGGATTTCCTGACCCTAGATAAAGAGGAGAAGCTCCATAATTTCCCTCTGTAGAAAAGAAAAAAGTATTTTCATATTTCATTGACATACCATCAGCAGCTCTTAATCCCGGACCTTCCCACTGATCCCCCTCATTAAAAGCACCTTTAAGTTTTAATGTATACTTCGAAAGCTCTTCGAACGGGTTTGCAGGAGTGAACGTATAAATTCCATTATCACCGTCCCATTGACCAGCTAATGCATTGGTATCATTATCTTTATAAACTTTAGCATTCTCATTAAGGCTTGCAATATCCATGTTGACATTGAATTCCAATTTAATATTTCCATCAGCCGGAACCATAATACTTTCTGCTTCAGGCGTAATGGCTGCAACTTCAGGTCTTGTTTCAACCGGTGGATCTGTAGGCCACTCTAACTTTTTACAGCCCACAAATTCTATAATAAAAGATAAAATAATTATTGAAAAACAAAGATTAATAAAATTTTTATTCATTATGCCTCTCCTTAATAATATCTTACTCAAAAAAGAATACTGATTGAATATCTATGAACATTTCCCAGTCTATTTACGGCGGCAAATGCATAATCTAATTTGAAACCAAAATTTGCCAGGTTCAAAAACAGACCTCCACCAAAAGTTAACCCTTCTTCATCATAATTACCTTTGTAGCCAGCTCTTACACTTACTTTTTGTTCTCCAACCAGCTTCACTGTATACTCACTCCCTACATTATATCTTGGTTGGTAGTCGCGGGTATCATTTAGGTCTACTTCCACAGATAATGAATTATTATCGTTATTAAGTATATAAGTCCCCATACCTATTCTAAAAGTTAAGGGAAGATCCCAGGACTGGGTTCCCAAGCGTGCATCAACAGTTTTATTTGTTGGCACATCTGGAGCTACATCATAGTTAACAATCAAATCCGGCCCATCTAGTTCCATAGAAGTACCAAGGTTAGATAATACAATACCTAATTTCATTTCATTCAAAAAGTTGCTAGTAAAAATGCTCCCAATATCAAAAGCATAGGCACTTGCATTTTCTCTCGATAGTGTTTCAGTAATATATTTTATAGAAAAGCCTACAGAAAAGCGATCAGTAATTAATTTTGAATATGTAAGACCTATAGCTAAATTACTGGTGCTAAAAGTTCTACCTGTTCCATCGGGTTGCGCGGTTGTTGTTTCTTCCATGTCTCCAGATGAAAAATTATAAAAGCTTGCTCCAAAGGTGCCCAAGTCTCCCATTGGTAGTGCCAGCCCCAAATAATACAAGTTAGTTTCAGCAACCCATTGTGTTGTTTGAAACAGAACTTCATTCTTGTTAATACGCGCTATGCCCGCAGGGTTCCAATAGAGAGAGCTTGCATCATCCGAAAGTGCAACAAAAGCATCTCCCATAGCAATTGCTCTTGGTCCTACTCCAATTTTTAAGAAGTTAGCCATCGAAGTACCAACCTGATCAGTTTGTTGAGCATACATACATATAGTTACTGAAAGCCATAAGATTAAAAATGTTCCATTAGTTAATAATTTTCTCATCGTTTTTTCTCCCAAAAAAATTTTACTTTAGTGTTTTTATTTAACAACTCATTTAATAATTACGAATTTTCCAATTTTTTCACCAGAAATAAGCTGCGATGAGACATAATAGACATATAAACCTGGTGCTACTTCCTGATTCCCTGTTGTTCTTAAATTCCATACTTCCTCGCTTGTATTATTGGTATGGTTAAGAACAGCAATTTGTTCCATAGCAATGTTGTAAATTCTTATTTCACAGTTCCCAGGTAAGTGGGTAAAATGCAATTCCCTCACGTTTGGAACAGTTTCAAATTCGTTTGTTGATAAATATGGATTCGGAACTACTTTAATATCATTTAGCGTCTGTGTTGCAACTGACGATCTTGGAGTAGCTACTACCGTATTATCACCGCTAATATTTGGATCTGTAGCAGGAGAGTTTTCAACAGGAGGAATTACATCAGTTCCAATATTATATGCTGCGATGTAGTATCTATAATTTAATCCATTGATAAGGTTTTCATCTACAAAAACATATTCACCGTTTTCATTTGTTTCAGGTAAACCGGTATCGCTTCCAAAGTCCAGCCATGTTGCTTCGGGATTAGTAGAAGTTCCCACTATTCCATCTTTTAAATCAAATTGAGCTACAGGAACATAACCTATTTGTGTACCGTTAGCATCGGTTATTACTCTATCGCCCCAAGTTGCCCCATTATCTTTACTCCTATAAATTCTATATCCTTCAAATCCAGGTGAACTCTCGCTATCGTTTCCCCATAATAAGGTTACTTTTCTATCTCCCGCAATTGCTGTTACATTTGGCTCAACAGGCGGTTCTGCAATTTTAAAACCTGATTTATATAGGTTTATAGCTCTGTCTGCATTTTTTCTAAGATCGAGCAGATTTGAACCCACTACGGTACAAACAATTAATGTATCCTTTCCCCCAGGTTGTAAAGTAATAGGACCTGAATTTATATAAGTTTCATTCCCATTGCTGCCGGCTACACTGTATCCATAAGGAACCTCCACATCATCTCTAATGCTTGTATCATCAATTCCATCTCCATCTGTATCATAAGGACTTCCTTCGTTCAATATATTCCTTGTATAATAATTATCTGATATTTTACCGTCATCTGCAGAACCAGGGTCAAGCGACCAGCTAAGTGTTGCAATACCGGCTTCCTGCCCGTCATCTTTCTTAGGAGTTTTTAAGAAAATTAATCCTCCATATGCTGTTGGTGAAACAATTCTACCCTCCTCAGTAGTCCCCGTTCCTGAAGGGTTGTAAGCATAAGCCATACTTCTATCTTTATCATAAGCTTGAATTTCTTCAGTGTTATCCAGCCTATTCCAGGGAAAGGCATAATCCATTATCATACCGAAGTAGCAATCCGTAATTGGCTGTTGTCCTATATTTGTAATTTCGTAAGACCAAAAAATGTAGTTTTCATAAATTTTGCCTTTAAATGCCATTCCCCGAAAAACCATCTGTGCTTTTAGCCATCTTTCCGGTGGAACTTCTGCAACATGGTTGACGTCAAAAGCTACACCAAAACTTTCTTGATGCCCAATTTGTTCACCGTTAGGTCCCCAGCCAGGCCACCCATTTGCATTTAGTAAAACTGGGGCATTAGTGTTAGGGTAATATTCCGGCCACCCATACCTACCATCGGCATTAGTAGAATCGGGCCAGCTTCCAACGTCATCACTCATCGGGGCACGAATCGAGTTTCCAACAAAATCATATACACCGCTCAGTAGAACATCATTTTCGTATGGACCAGGACCATATGGGTCCCAATGAGAATCATCCCAGTTATCTTTATATTCATCAAGAGTCATATCCATATACCATTTGCCTTCAGGATTTTGCCCGCCACCATCTGCACTAGTTCCCCCTATATAAAAACCTATTGCCATTCCATATTGATTGCCACTTCCTATTGGATATTCCATTGAGGGGTGATGTCCATATCCGTACCAGTATTGTCCCTCAGTCTCCGAACCGTAATTACTAAACACAGTGCCTATTTTGTTTATATCAAAAGTGTTCCATCTTTTGTATATCACTTGTGCATATAATTCTTCCGGGTTAAATAAAAACATTATCCCCAATAATAGAAGTATAATATTTATCAAATAGTAATCTTTAATTTTCATTATTCGACCTCCTTTTTCAAAATTATGATAGTAGTAATTAACCATATCTATAAATGAATTACATCATCAACATTTCTTATTTATATCCCCAAAGAAAGACCTATATATATTTGTCTTCCGGGACCATAATTATTCGGGACATCATATATGTTAAGGTTACTGGGGGTCCTTGGAATTCCTAAAGGTAGATCGGGTTTACCACTATTTGCATAAACCGCATAAATATTTTTCCTATCGGCTAGATTAATAATTTTTAAGTATATTTCGGGAGTCATATTATATATTTTAAACTTCCTGCTGAATTTCAAATCAATAGTTGCTATATAAGGCATTCTTTCTGTATTTGGTTCTGTTTTTATAGTGTAAGGAAGACCTGATTGAAAGTTACCCGATAAACTTACATCACATATATTGGGCAATTCAACATACAGATCGAGGTTAAAAGTATGTGGCCTATCCCAATCGGAAGTAAATGTTCTAAATGTTGGATTTTGAATTTGTAATTGTGCCCAAGGGCTTGAACTTGTTACTAAAGCATCTGAGAAAGTGTAGTTTGCTCTTAAAGAAAAATAATTGCTGAATCTCTTATTTAATACAAGTTCCACTCCTTTAGCATTAGCATAATCAAAATTATCGGAAACAGCAGCACCCGTTCCGTAATTTGCAGCTTGTATGTAACGAACTCCCACAAGATTTGTCATTTCTTTGTAGAAAGCTGTTACATCTAAGGAAATATCTTCGGAAACTTTAATCTGCACGCCGGCTTCATAAGCCACGGTTTTTTCAGGTTCCATATTAGTATTAGCTAATCTGGTATTACCAGAGCTTTCAGAAGTGTACGGGAAATTCATCCCCCTGAATTGCGGATATTTATCCCAATCTTTATCCTCAGGATGTGTTAAATATCGTTGGCTCCCGTATAAATTAAAATATGATGGCATTTGATAGAAATGACCATAAGCAAAGTGAAATGCAGCTTTATCAGAAACGGGATATGAAACGCCAAAACGTGGTGAAAATTTTGTTTTAATAGTTGCTTGTTTTGTTTTCATATCAAGAGTATTAACAATATCTGTCGAGTAGGGAGAATCGGGATTCCATAAATCTACCCTGGCACCTATGTTGATTATTAATCCAATTTCAGAGAACTCCATTTTATCCTGTAAAAAAGCATTCATTTCTTTGGGTTTATGGGAGTAATTAACCCAATAGCTCCCTGTTTCAGCCGGGTTTTTAGCTTCATAATGGATATCGAGAAGCCTTAAATTTCCACCAATTTTAATAAAGTTTGTTTTATTCACTTGGCTGGCAAAAGAAGCTCTCATAGTGTTAACTGACCAATTTTCATTTTCCCAGATCCAATCTTCACCAACTACGGAGAAATTTCCCGAGGGATCAAATGTTTCTAAGGTTTGCGTATATTTTGCCCAACTATCATAAACGCCAAGAAACCTGGTGTGTATCTGTCTTGCCAAACCAATTTCATAATAACTGTCCTTCGACAAAGCATGAGTAATGTTTAAATTGAAGAATTTTTCATCAGATTTGCTGTAAGGATCGCCATCTCGATTATATTTAAATGTATTTGAATAAGAATCGTTTCTTAAATTACCGTACATACCAAAACCAGTTACCATCAGATTTGGTGTTACCGACCACTTCAATAATAATGTACTATTCCAGAAATCAAATCTATCCATGGACTGTTTCTCGCCGTTTCCAGCAGGCAGCTTTGTTACCGGGTCAACATCTTTTCCTTCTGAGTCAACCCAGTTCGGATATTTATAACCGTAAAGGTACCCATCACTTACTTTCCTTTCCCCACTAAAATAAAACGTTAGGTTTCCATTTGTTAATGGAACTGGTCCACCTGTACCTATAGAACCCTGCACTGTATTCTGATTATATTTATCTATTCCAAACTTGTCTGTATATAATGAAAGATCAGCGTTATATTTATTTTGACTACCCTTCTTTGCTACGACATTTATCACCCCGGACATTGCATTGCCGTATTCTGCATTAAAAGTTCCGGCCAGAGTGTTAAATTCATCGATATAATTTCCCGATGAATTTTGAATAAATTGGGCGCCACCCCATACAGGATCGGTAACAACTATACCGTTAAGAGTAAAAGCTGTTTCTCCTTCTCTCCCACCTCGAATGTGAAGTTCATCCGATGGAGTATTGGTATCGTTCAGACCTTCTTTCCCAAGCTTATTATACCCTAAAAGAATACCACGTTGTTGTTTCAACATACTTTGAACGTCTCTTTGGGGACTTATATTAATTTCTTTTGCGTTAATCTCAACTATACTGGAAGTCAAATCTTTCCTAATTACAGGTTTTTGTGCTATAACAACTACTTCACTTGTTGAAATACTCCCCTGTTCCAATTTAAAGTCTGCAATCGTAGTTCTATCAATATTAACAACAATATCAATCATTGATTGGGCTGTGTAACCTATCATAGATGCTTTTAAATTATATGTACCAGGCGACAAATTAATTATGAAGTAATCGCCCTCAGCATCTGTTGCAGCCCCCATAGTTGTTCCTTCAACAACAATATTTGCACCGAATAAGGGTTCTCCAGTATTAGCATCAGTTACTTTACCCGCTATTTTACCAGTGACTCCTGCATATATTAAATGAGTTAATGTTAAAGAAAAAACAATAATTAAATGAAAGATTGGAAACCTCAATTGCCGTAAATATTTAAATTCCATTTTACCTCCATTTTTGTAATTTTATATTATTTTTATTTTATTCAAACACAGCTACAGTGCTAAAGTTTCAATTTTTCTTCAATACTTATTCAATTAGCAGCGGGAAATAAACTATGCAACTAGCCACTTGCAACAGCAAACATATTTAATACTTGTTCCATAAATAAATTTTATAGCTTTAATAAAATTAGTATATTTGTTTATCATCTAAATAATTAAGCATTTCTTAAAATTAAACTTGCTATTTCTTTATTTAAAGGATTCCCTCCCCTTCTTACATTTTTAGTCCGCCAGAGTAGTGTATATAAATCTTATATTAACAAAAATATTAATCCAAAAGAAATGATTTGTAAAGTTTTTTAAAACCATAAATATTCTCAATAGTTCGGCTTTAGTTTTTTACTACTCATTTTCTATTGATCTGCTTCTACTTATTAATTTTTTTATTGCAAAAAGAAATATCTTATTATTTCTTTTTGTTTTAAAATAAATAACTTGTATTATCTTGTCAAGTATTTTTTTAAGCTTTTTAATTTATAATAATCACAAGGTTTTGCTTAGATATCTTTCCATTTTTTTTTATTAATCAGAATTTAGTATCTTTATATAAGAATTATAAACAATATTATATATGACACGTTTTAATAATTTTTCTTCTGAAGGTAGAAAAACTCTTGAGCGAAGAGCAAAAATTTTAGAAATATTAGAAAACCAAGAGAAAGTTATCGTTACAGATTTGAGCCCTATTTTTAAAGTAAGCGATGTTACTATTAGAAACGATCTTTACAAACTAGAAGAAAAAGGTTTATTAATTAGAACACGTGGTGGAGCCATAAAAAGTCAAAGAGTTAAAATCGATTATCAACTAAATAAAGAGTTAACTCATCACCTAAAAGAAAAAAAACTAATCGGGAAAAAGGCTGCGCAATTAGTTAGAGAAGGAGATACTATTCTCTTAGATTCCGGAACAACAACCCTCGAAGTTGCTATCAATTTAATTAATATTAATAACCTAACTATAATAACTAATGCTTTAAATATTGCCGGTGAACTTTTAAACCATGGAAATAGTAAACTTGTTATGTTGGGCGGGAACCTAAGACCCTCTTCTTCTTCTTTTATGGGCCCAATGACTGAAAATAATATTAAAAACCTATACTGTGATAAAGTATTCCTTGGTGTTAATGGTATTGATTCTAAATATGGAATTTCGACTACGCATATTGAAGACGCATACTTAAATAAATTAATGATAGATATTTCAAAAGAAGTTATTGTTGTAACTGATTCAAGTAAATTTCTGAAACGTAGTTTTTCGAAAATTGCTCCGATAGATTCAGTAAATGTAGTTATAACCGATTCCAAGATTCCTGATGAAGAATTAAAAAATCTGCAAACCTTCGGAGTAAAAGTTATTTTGGCTGATGCTGATTGATATAAGCCAATTTACTTCAAGCAAATTATTTCAAGTATACCATTTTACCTGAGGTGTATATGTGAGTATTCAATCCATCAATTCTGTACAGATATACACCGCTCGATAAATCATGATTAATTGAGTTTGCTGCATTCCAGGTATAATTTAACTCTGACTGCCCATAAACACGAACTATTTCCATATCTACTAATCTTCCAGCTATATCATATATTCTTACCTGTAGATTATCAAAAATAGGTCTATTGAATTTAATTTCTAATACAACCGATGGGTTAAAAGGATTAGGATAGGCAATGCTGTTTATCTTGAATTTCTTTGGTTGTTCTGTTGTTTCTTGTATACTGGTATAATCAGAACTGTGATATCCTCTCTGTGTGTAATCATTAGGAGCATAATCATCATCTATTTCGCTATTGCCGTTATCTATATGATAGATAAATGAAATTGATGATGAATTACCATTTAAATAACTCTTCGGTATAGCCATTTCTGCTTGTTTATCGTTTGATTTCCCTATTTCATAATCTACTTGTCCCAGATACTCCCAAGACCATTCTCCATTAGTTCCATTATAGCGCCATAAATACCCGTTCTCACACATTAAATCTATCCCTATATAGGATCCATTGGAATGGAACCCTGTTGATGTATTGTTATCTTCATCAATAAGGACATGATAATAATAGGGATCAGCTGTAATTTTGTCCCCTACAGAAAATGAAAAGTAGTAATTATCCTGATCTTCAGAAAACCAAAGATCGATTAAATCACAGGATTTGGAAACCAGGGTATCTCCTTCAAGTTCTATATCATTCCCGGATTTATCAATTTGGTTACTTGATACCCAATCATCGAAGTAACCATCTATTTTAATTTCCTGTGTTGCACCCGGTATAATCTGTAAAACTTTTCTATTCTCATCTTCATGTTCAGGGCTGTCACTGTCATGTACCCTTATAGCAACCATATATGTTTTATTTGGGTCAAGATTTTCTATTACCACTTTATAATCTGAAACATCTGATGCCAAAGGCGTAATATCTTTAAACTGCGGTGGCGATGAAAAATCAATATCTGTTTCACTTAAATATACATTATATTTAACTGGTGGAGTTTGATCTTCTGCTTCATTAAAGTAGATTATAAGATTATTACTTTCCCATTTATATTTGCTTGCGCCAACAGTTTTTGACCAACTTGGAGGATTATTATCAACAATATGATGATTAAAAACATCAAAACGAATTGTATCTAAAAGTATAGGAGAAACTGAAATCAGCCAGCCTTGATCTCTTTCCGAAACTTTTACAACAGTATCGAGAAGAGCATCATGATTTGATTGGCCTGATGCTATGTAGTCTAAAATGAATATATCAAATCCATCTGATTTATTTGCCTGGGTGTTTAATAGGGGAGCAAAATGATCTCGAAGCGAGGGATGTTCCGGGTTATATACACCTATTGATTTATCCCAATCCCAGGTAGCATAGTAACTTTCTATCATTAACCCATCAATATTTTGACGATATCTATCTGCATATTTGTAGTGGGTTGTAATACCAGGATCAAAATAAAATATTCCTCTATTTGCAAGGAGATATTTATCAGGATAAGTTTGTCGTAAATATTCAATATATTTTATCATCCCCTCGGCTGTCCACTGGTAAGGTAATCCCCAGGAGTTCGGACCGCCTGTATCTACTAAATCTAAAAATAAGCCATCACAATGGTGAGTAGAAATAATATCTGCAGCAATAGGTTTATTAAATTCCCACCACGCAGAATCACCGGCATTAACATACCAGCTAGTCCAAATGCCGTCTTGATCTGGCATTCCATTTTTATCTTTATCGTCTAAATAGAAAGAAGCATAACCCTTATTTTCCTGAATAATTTGTGAACCATTCCAATAAACAGGACCAGTTCCATCCCCAGTAATAAGTACTCCATCCTGTTCACCAATACTTATATACCCTATTACAGTAACATCGTCATCAGTTCCTGATATGTTATCAAGTCCATTTTTAATATCATCAACTTGTTCAGGTGTAATTCCGTTTATATCAACAATAATCAAATCAAAATACTGCGCCTGTAAAACTTTATTATCATCAAAGCTGCCATAGTATACTAAATAATCTGAACTGCTGTCCAAAGGTGCAGTTGTGCTATTTGTTTTTGAATATGAAAAACCGGTAAATAAAACTGAATAACATATAAAGACAATAATCCTTATAAAATATTTTTGAGCTTTAGTTTTGCTTATCATTTCGCCTCCGGGTATTTTCTTTTATGTTAGCAGATTTTTTTCATATTAGGAACACCAGATATATTATTCAATATAATTTTATTACTGCTTGTTGACTCTAAGTAAAGAAGCTGACCTTCCGTTCACCTTTAACTTGATCCGAATCGAATGGTCACTTTTCTCATATTTAATTTTTTTCTTTCCAATCATTTCATCAATACTTAAAACCTTATTAATTTTTAAATCTTTTAGATTGAAAGTTACTGTTGACTGGATGTCTTTAGCATTTGAGTTATACAATGTAAAATAGACGCTATTGCTATCTTTATTCGTGAACCTCTCTAATTTTATCTCCTTGTTATTTATTCTTGCATATGGAATTGGTTGCCACCCTGCCTGAGCAATTTCTTTTATCAAGGGGATATATTTTTTAAAGAATGGTCTTCCTACATTATATTTTACAGAATCTTCCCAATAAATATTATTGGAAGCATCTTCACTAAAGAATGAAGGAAAGAAACCATAAAACAACATTTTTTCAAAATATATTCTATATCCATCATAAGGGGGTTGGGTAAAGGCTTTATCGCCTAATCCTACATTCAATAAAAAAACTGCTGGTTTCTGAAATGCCATTGCGCGTAGAAATTGTAATCTTGTTAACCTGGTATCGACACTATCATACCAGTTTAATTCAGAACCAAATAAATCCAGTTTACCTGCGGAGAATGGTATCCAGTAGAATGAATTCCCCATCACTAATTTCCCTTTCTTATGCATTTCGTCTGCTATTTTATTAATAAACTCATAATCTGAAGAATAGCACCAGATTACCGGTCTCGGTTTTTTTAAAGAAGAAGAAAATGTTAAAGGATAATCGGTATATTCAAAATGCTTCCTATTATAATTCATATCATATTGCCAGTTCCATTCCAAACAATCAAAATATATCCCGTCAACATTCATTTCAATTGCAGGATTTATTTCAGTTTTGGTAACGTAATCAAATCTATTAAATCCTTTAATATCAGGATCCGTATTTGTATTAACGCTTACTGCCCAGCCAGTTGGAAACCAGGGAGTTTCAAGTTTTCGTGTTATCAATTTATTTTCTTTATCTAAAGCTGCACTAGTTTCTATATATTGTGAATGATCTTGGGAGACAATATCTTTACTGACAACTTCTTCATAAGTTAAATCAAGTTTTGGTATCGGGATCTCTTCTTCCCAGGGTTCTGTATATTGAAAAGTTAGAATATTAGCTAACTTTCCTGCCTCAATAGATGATACCGAAGGAGTTAAACCGTTATCATTAGAACGCCAATTAGTTTCATGAAATGCGAACCCAAAATCTTTCCATCCCTCAATTTTATACAAAGGTGCAAAGGGAAGCCATATTCCTTCCTGTGTAACTCTTCTCTTAAAATATTCCGGCTGTAGCTGATAATATTTTTCCAGAGCAGAACGCATTTTCCACACAGGATCAAATTCAAAAAGAAGCAATTTAAAGAAAGCTCTGTTTGGAAATTTTTTTGTTTCTTTTGAAACAGCGAAATCAAATTCAGATATCATCCCCAGTTCTGAATCATATGATAATCTGAAAACAACCGGGATTCCCATTCCAACTCCCCATCCTAATCCGCCTTTATCAGACAATATTGAAGCTAACGGGAAAAAAGACATGTGACCGGTACCAACTTTATCCCCATAACCACCATTACTAGTACTATCTGTATTAAAAGCTCCTGCAGGAGGTATTATTGTTTTAGCATCTACAAAGTTGCTATATATTTTATTGTTACTTTTTACAGTTATTGAACTGTCCAGATCATAACTCCAAACAATATTTTTAATACCTGTGAGTGGGAAAATTAATTTCAAGGTTAAACATAAATCCTCTTTCTCAAGATTTTGCACCTCTCCGAATAATTCAAGGTGAGAATTATACTTCTTAAATGTTAGTTTCACATTTATATCTTCATCAGAAAACTCTTTGATAAAGCAAAGTTCATTTTCTTGTGTGTCTTTAACATTAATTATTGAAAAGGATTCAGATTTGATGGGAGAAAAATATTTAACTGCGACTTTTGTTTCTTTAATAATTTCCAACCAGTTATTCGCTTGTGCATTGACTGAGTATGCATTCAAAAGTAGCAATAAAGAAATGTAACTTATTATTTTCATAATGTTATTCTTCTATTTATCTGTAAACAATTAATTAGTCTGATAACTCAATTCCCTTTTTATTTCATACTATTTTAGTATGACCATCTTTTTTGTAAGTACTTCACTACCGGCAGTTAATTGGTAAACATATATACCGCTCGTTAACTTGCTTGAGTTAAAATTAATCTTATGATTTCCCTTTTTCATGTTACTGTTTACAAGCGTTGTGACCTTCTCACTGAGAATGTTGTAAACTATAATATTTACAAATACATCATTTGACAGCTCAAAGCTAATTGTTGTAAAAGGATTAAATGGATTAGGATAATTTTGTTCAAGTCTATATGATTCAGATAAATGATCAACTGTTTGTTCACGAATACTAGTAACTGCTGAACTGTTAACTTCCTGCATCATATGATAAAGATATAGTGGTCCGAGATTAACATACCACAGATCTGGATGAGAACTAATATGACTAAGATGATTTAATAAATATGGTTTGTTTTGATCATCATAAATAACTTGCGGATGCCACATGAGATGATATATACCTCTGTTTGCAACTACTAAATCAAAAAGTCTGTTTAATGAAACAAGACTTGTATCACCCCCGCCCCATGAAGGTGCTCCTATTTCAACGGTTGGGAGGAATGGTGCAAAATGATTAGTAGTAATGTTCCAATTACTAAATGTTGAATCGCCATAGAAATATACTCTCGGTGTATCAGGAGGAAGATTTTCATAAAGCCGTGCGGCAAGATAGCTAGAAAGTCCAAGCAATGAATCTACTGTGGAATCATATTCACCGGATGGGGCTATCCAAACATAAACATATTCTTTATTGTTAACATTAAAGTATCCCGGCAAATTAAGATTTCTAATAATATCATTTACTGACCCGAAAACTTCGCCATATGGATCAGAATATGGAATGAAAGGATGTGTCCTACTATGCGACGAAACTTCAACATAACCCTTATCTAGTTCATCTTGTATTTCATTCCATGTAGACAAAGCTAAGTACTTAGTTACCACTCCAACTGTAACATAAAGTCCATATGAACGAAAGATATCTAATAACGGAGGAAAAAATTCATTATAACCATTAAGCCAATCATCAGCAGTAATAGTAACAGCTGCCTTTCGGTTATCATAGTATTTAGTAATTCCTTCATAATTAGATTCAATACCATTACCATTGGTATCACAAATTTTAATGAATAACGAGTCGTTATCCTTAAATGAGGCAGAAATAAAGGCACTTCGATTACCATAATCAAATCTTACTGCTTCTACGTCATTAAAAACATCATCTTTATGTTTTTCAGACATTACTTCCCATAAATCTTTGGAAGAATGCTTTTCCTTTGCTATTAAACCTGTCACTCCTGAAGTAATGTTAAGTTTAAAAGTCAGCGGGAATGCTAGCCCGTATCGTAAATGAAATTCATGCTCAACAATGAATAAATAACTTCCCAGTTCCTGCTGGTAGATAGTAAGTTGGGCCTGACTCTGTGAATAATAAATATTCGTACAAAGGAAAATGAAAGAAAATAAAAACGATAAACGTTGTATCATTACTGTCCCCCTTGAATTGACAGTCTACTATTTTTTACATTTTGAAAATGATTCTCTTAATTTGAGGGAAACATTTTTTCGTTTCACTCGTTATTGCTTAAAACTTCCTCTGATCACTTGATACTATTTAATTAAAATCATTTTTCTGGTTCGAATATAATCACCCACTTTTAACTGGTAAAAATAAATGCCGCTTGATAGTACCATTCCCTTTATCGAGGAATTAAATGGAACTGAATATTTACCAGCAATTTGTTCTTTATTCACTAGTGTTTCTACTTCCTGTCCTTGAATGTTATAAATTTTTAAACTAACAACATTATTTATTGGTATTTGATAACTTATAATTGTAGTTGGATTGAATGGATTTGGATAATTTTGGCTTAAATTAAAGTCCATTTTGTTATCTTTAATATCATTTTTAACAGCAGTAACATTATTTAAATAATTACAGAAATCTTCAAAATAAGTAGGTAAAATATCCCATGGGTTTGCACCATTATCATTAGTACAATAGATCCATCCAATATTTAATGAAGCAGCTCTATTTACTCTATTAATGTATTGGCTGGATGATGTGTTGTAAGGAAGTACACAAAAATTATCACTAGTATATTTTTTACACCAAGATCCAGGGATCCAAGTATCAAAACCCTCATAATTTTCAAAAATACATATTACATCTGATACTCTTTGTCCATTATAAACAAGGTAGCTTTCAAGTGTATTTATTCCGGGATTTGATACTACTAATGCAGCGGTATTCTTTTGTTTAATATAGTTGTATAGATCAATATAGTAAGTTTCTTTCCCTGTTTGAGAAGCCTGACCATCGAGGAAAATGCCGTCTATTGAGGGGTAGAAAGAATACCATGCATCTATAACCGTTTTTACATTATCCAAAGATATTGCTCCATAGTTGGTCCAGACATACCCTATCACTTTCCCACTGTTAGAGTGCATATTATTAATAACTATTGCATATGATGTGTCATACTTAGAACCGGGACCATTAGCCTTGTTCGCTATTGCATAAATCCTATAGGGCATTTTTGCTGCCTGAGCTGCTAATTCATTCCAATAGCCAGAACTAGAAGGATCAAAATACGCGGGGACTAAAACTTTCATATTGAGGGTATCCCCGTGTAATGCATCGTTGTCCATGGTATTTTTTCTGCTATCAGAAGAAGAATAAATAATAGCGATTTGAATTAATACAAAAGTTATCATTACGAAAAGTCTGAATGATAAAATTTTATTCATAGATTTCACTCTTTATTAAAATTCGTTAAATAACTTGTCTTCCAAAATTTGAGGGAAACGTTTATTTCGTTTCCCTCGTTATTGCTAAACATTTCTCTAAACAATTACTACTATTTCAACAGAATCATTTTCTTAGTTATCTGTTGATTTCCTTGTTCCAAAGTGTAGAAATAGACACCGCTTGAGAATTTATCCATTGCAACTTTATAAGTATACTCACCTTCATTTTTGTAAATATTATCAACTATAGTTTTAACTAATTGACCCATTACATTATAAACTTTCAAACTTACATTACCAGCCTTAGATATGCTGAATTTAATATTTGTTGAAGGATTAAATGGATTTGGATATGCATTCTCAAGAGAAAATTTTCCAGGTAATTGAAAATTAGATTGTTGAACACCAGTGTAGCCACTTGTAAACCAACCAGGATCACCTATATCCTTACCATCTGTACCAGCATTTTTTAATGCTGTATTTGTGTATTGCATAAGTTGAGATTCTGGTAGAGGCCACTCAGGAATCCAGTTTCCTTGTACCGTTTCATATTTATATCCGTACCTGGCGACTGTTCCAACTTCATTACTTCTAAGAACTTTAAAATAGTCGATGAATCCATTGCCACATCCGGTGTTATTGTTTAATACATCATTTATTGAAGCTCCAAATTGAGGATCAACATCAAGATTACCAGAAGCGTCCAAACCCGGCCAATGGGCATCATCGGCAAACATTCCCAAGGTTCTATCGTTCATCCATACAGGGGTTATGACAGAATCTACATGAGCAGTATCATTCCATGCTGTCCAAAGATCTGTAACTCCTTGGGGCCAGAAACAAACGTTATTCTTTACTTCAATATTTCTTTTTGCCTCAGCCAGCCACATAAAATTAGGATTTGCAGTATCTGCCGGATCTAACCATCTGGCCATTGGAGTTAAAAGAGTATCGAAATCGACCACTCCTGTAATAGCTAATGATCTCAACTGATCCCACATTCCAAAATGTTCAGTTTTAGAACTTGCGCCTGAAAATGGAGCATAGAACAGATTATCGTTTATTTTACCATCAGTCATATTATAAATCCAGAATGGATTCTTAAAAGTATAGATAACGTTGTTATGGCTGAATTCGAGATACTTAGCAGGATTAATTGTAACCGGAGTCATACATGAATAGGCTATGCAAAACATAGTGTTATATTTCATAACAATTGAGTCACTGGAAGCCGTATTATTTGTATTTCTTAATGCCTCACCGGAGTACCATGCCTCAGAATTAGTTGCATTTCTGAATTTGCAGTTCGTAACAAATATTGAAACATTGTTTGCACTATAGGCTATATTGTTTGTAGCCCAATCACTAAAAACTACATTATCTACGGTAAGTCTGATACCTTCAGCTGCTACCTGGATTATAGAACCGGCACCATTATCGAAATCAATTCCACTAGCAACGGTATTATCTGTTGAACGTCCCGTAAGATAAAGATTCTTAAATACTGCCTTTGTGTTGGCTCCATTTAATGAAAACATACGGATAGGGAGTGAGCCATCTGGAAGAGTTTGCGGTTGCACACATGGTGGTCTGCCATCAGCACCTAGAACTCCAATAATCGTAAAATCAGATTTGACTGATACAGGACCTTGAAATACATATGTTGTATCTAATGAGACTAATTTATAAGCTTTGTGAGCTTGTAAACCGGAAGATGTGGTATCATTATTAATTACAGTTTCCAAGTTTGCAATAGATGCATAAATGTTGAGCGTATCAGTTTCAGCAGCTTGTAGAAAGCTGGATGAGATTAAAAATATTATCACAAAACCAATAATTTCTGTGAATATTTTTTTCATAATATGTCTCCTTCCATTTAGAGATTTTTAGATAAATTTTTTAGTAATTCCATTTTCGAAAAATATAAGGCACTCCTTCCTCACAATATTAGAGAAATTTTTCACCTCCTTTAATTCTCTCTTTTCCATATTTCAATTAATGTTTTATTTGTATTAAATAATTTCAATTTCATTTCTGTTTATTTCACAATCCCAACTTTAGCCTATTTAAATTCAGCTAAAATTCCAATCTAAGACCTAAATCGGCAGTTAGCCCATACTGTTGTTCGGAAAGCGGAACACCGCCAACCTGAATTACACTAATATCTTTTGCTCCATTGATATTGTTAAGATTGCCGAAAACTTCTAGTCCATACCAGGGTAATTTTTGTTTTGCTGCTAAATCCCAACGTCTATATGCCGAAGTATGGGACCTTAATTGAGGCCAGAAATTTACACCGGTGAAAATATCAGTCTGGTAAAGCATAGATACTCTCACAGAGAAATCTTTATAATCGAATCCGAGTGATATATTAACAATATCATCAGGTTGATCTAAGAGCCTATCCTCAAACGTTGTATCAACATAGACGGTCCTACGGTTAACCGATTTAATATATGTATAAGGATATTGTGCCTTTGAGAAAATGTGAGTGTAATTTATATTAAATACTAGTCCAGACAAAGGTCCAGGTAGATACCAAAAGTGTGTTTGCCAATCAAATTCCATCCCATAATCATCAATCCGTTTTGAATTATTTACATACGTATTTATAGCATAAACTCCAGAAGGATTAGTAGATGGTGTTATCAGACTTGGAGGAAAATATGGTAAGGCATCTGCACCGGATTTATAGAACTGCCAACTATATATTAAATCATCAATCTGTTTTAAAAATGCACCAACAGTAAATAAGCCTATTGTATTATTATAGAAAGACAAATAAAGATCATAGTTTGTTGAACGCTGAGGGACTAATTGGAAGTTATTCCAAGAAATACTACCAGTAGTAACATCAATTCTTGGTATCATAGCAATAAAATCCGGATATGCTAAGGTTTTTGTATAAGATAAACGAACATCAAACCAGGAAAGTGGTTTGACCCTTAAAGATAAATTGGGTAGCCAATAACCATGGTTTTGTGTTACGGTGGTATCATAATGAACATAATTTAAGTATGAGAGTTTGTTCTCTATACCACGTATACCTTTATATGAAGTCTGAAGATCCTGATATCTAACCCCGGGGATCAATGTAATTTGCGGACCAATATTAACAACAGACATCACATAAAATGCTGACTGCCTCTCAATACCCGAATAATTGTGTGAAGTCGATTCAAAATTGTTATGTCCATAAACTTGAGCAGCACCAGGATAGTTTACTATATCCTGAATATGGGCTTTCATTAAATCAATCAACTCAGATAGCTTGCCATAATTTAATGGTCCAACCATATTATATTTACCATCTAAAAATTTACCATAACTGAAATTTGGATCATTAAAATATGGAAGCGATATATGGTATCTTGGTACGGGTAAATTGAAGTAACTAATAATCAAATCATTTATATACGCTGCATCACCGAATTGTAAACCACCCCCATTAAATAAATCATTTTCATATAATCTTGTTTGGTAGCGGAATTTTCCCCCAAATTTTATATCTGCATTTATATAATTAGAAAAATTTAAATTTGTCTTAAAATCCAGAGATGCAGTTATTGCTTGTTCTTTTGAAAAACTATTCCCAGTTACAATACCATTTGTTATTGCTTGATCAAAATTATTGTTTGCAGCTTTAGGGATGCTTTCAGGGTTAACATTTGCAACGTTGTTGAACTGGCCTAAGCCGGCATCAGTTTGAAGAAAATTAACTGTCCAATCATTTGGATTCTTAACCTCTGAATAGGTATTTGATAATTTCGCATCCATCTGGAAGATAGGAAGTTGCTGCTCAAGTCCAATGGAATTAGTAATAATATTCAATGTACTTTCTGAACTTGATAATTGCCAGAGGTGCTGATTATTAAGAATATCTAAATTTTCATACCTGTTCAGGCTATTTGTCGTTCCTGAACTTAAAAAATTCGAAAACTTAATTTTCCCCTCAGGTAATTTATAGTCCATTACTAATGCCCCGTTATATCTCTGTCTATCTCTTGGAATAAAATAAAGACCTAGTGAAGTAGTATAATAATCTATAGTACTAATTCCTGCATGTGTATATGATGCTCCCAATTCGTTTGAAGTTAAATTTTTTCTTTCCATGTCAAACTGTGCAAAAATTCCTAAACGATCATTAATGTATCTATTTTCAGCACTTAAAACATATTTATAGTTATTAAATTTGTTGTACGCATTTGATAGGTTATTATAACTTCCCTGAATAAGGGCACTAAAAAGTGGAAGAGCGCTTGTATTGGCTCTTGCTTCTCTTAAACTAAAGTTAACAGTACCGCCAATTACATCGGCATCCATATCGGCTGTTATTGTCTTTGAAACTTGTATACCATCAAGCATATTTGATGAGATTGTACTTAAATCTGATCCTCGGTCATCAGGATTAGAAGAAGACATTTGAACTCCATCAATTAAAATCTTATTATATTTTGGCTGGAGACCTCGAATTACTACAGCATCCCCTTCTCCTCCGCTTCGAAGAACTATAATTCCGGGAAGTCTTCCAACTGATTCAGCTGCATTTGCATCAGGTAGTTCCTGAATTTTATCTGCCGAAACCACATTGATAATCTGATTGGATGATAGCTGCTGATTAATCGCTTGTCTCTGACCACTGGCTTGTGCTGTAACTTCCACAGTTTGCCCTTCAATCGCCACTAATTCCAAATTAAAATCTAGTTCTGTTTTTGCTCTTTCTTTCACAACTATTTCCATGTTCTGAGTTCTGTACCCAATATATGTTGCACGAATGGTATAAGAACCCGGCGGTACATTCTGAATCACATATTTTCCATCAGAATTTGTAGCACTACCCATACTTGTTCCCACTAATATAACATTAGCGCCAAAGAGTGATTCCCCTGTCTTTGAATCCTTTACATACCCTTCTATACTAGAGTTTGCTGCCAAAACAATATTATTGAAGAGTATTATTATTAGTAGACAACTTAGAAAAGATGTAATTATGCGCATTTTAATCTCCTTTAATAAGTAAGTCATTATTTTTTTTATTATTTCCATGCCTTAATGAAAATTTTTTCTGCATTGGTTTTATAAATTTTGTCTATCACTTTTTTGGGCAATTTTAATCCCTCAAAAGAATCATCTAGATCTGATACCGTCATGGTATCATCAGTTGTAAAGAACTGCCAATCACTTATCCATTTATTGTGAACATCTTGTTTAAAGATATGCTGATCCATATCCGGTTCCTGAAAAGTATCGGTTGCATACATTATCCGATCCTGATACTTAACAAAAAAGTTTCTTACTTTACTTCTATTATTTATAGTCTGATACTGAATTTCACCTATCCTAGCTGCGGTATCTACCACGGCTAAGGGGAATCTTTCTAAAAATTCAGCAAGCCTATCAACGCTCCACTCCAGGCTGGCAAAATGAGCCCCCACAAAAACAATGTCCATATTTTTTTCAAGCATAGTGTTCCTGCAAGTAATTTGATCTTCATACGAAGGTAATTCAGGATGGGCATACATATGATATTCAGGATGCTGAGTAAAATAATCCCTTAAATAATTCACAATCATTTTATCAGTCGGTAACCAGCAATCTTTCGGTTCACCAAGGTGCCCAATTAATGGTACCTTAAGTCCCTTTACATATTTAAAGATTGAATCAAGTTTTGGATTATCTATCATTATTAAATTTCCGGCATTATCTCTAAAATCCATCCCTATATTTTTCCAGACTTTTACAGCACAAGCACCCATCTGAATTGTCTGTTCAATATATTTAATTGATTTTTTTTGCCACCCCGGATCATCCCAGCCTTCCATGTAAAATGTGGATGCGAATGCCAGGATATCCGGGTATTTCTTAGATAAGGAGGCGGCTATATTTAATTGTTCTTCAACAGGAGGAAAATCAGAATAGTCAACATTTATTGTAAGTACTTTAAATTTATCTTTTTTAGCTTGCTCCATTAACCATAGCTCACTTGTATTAATATGGAGATGCATATCAATTTTATTTATCTTATCAAAATCTTTCGTAGAATAAAATTTTGAATGTTCATCATTAATTTTCACAATGTCACTCATTGTCCTTTCTTTACATCAATATTTATAAATAATCATGTTTATTTATTTCTCTCTTCATCACCAGCATCTAATTGTTCTTCATCAAGAGTTTTAAACATATATTTCAATTCAAATATTCCGTAATACAAGGCTTTTACGGACATGTAAAAAAATGAAATCAATGCAAACAAAACCGAAATCAACCAGAATATTTTCCAAAAACTCATTATATTTTCTCCTCAATTAGTTTCGGATTAATTTTATTTTGAATTAACGAACCTAATATCATTCCTATAAGAGCTAAAACAAATCCACCCCAACCCAATTCTGCAGCCATTGAATTTTGAAGATTTGGAGGCAAGAATAAATAAGTTACTGGGGGAATTGCACCAAAGGTCATAGAAAGATAAACACCCAATGATCTGGAGTGTTTCCAATAAATACCTAGAACAACACTTATTAATACACCGGGAATAAATAGCATTCCAGTCATCTGCAAATAGAAATAAATATACCCACCCATTTCATAAAACAATGAAAACCAAATAATAAAAATCATTACAAAGGTCATTGTTATTCTGCTTATCACTAATTGTCTTTTTGAACTGGTTTCTTTACCTGTAATAAATTTTATGATTGAACCAATAATATCTTGCGAAACTACAGAACTCCATGATAGAAGATAACTTGAATAAGTAGACATTGATGCGGCAAGTAAAGCAGCGAACATTAATCCAAGTAAACCATTCGGTACAATTGCAACAATAAGATTACCAAGTGAATCAATACCGGATACTTTAATCCCATGTAGCCCGAAATATGCAAAAGCAATTATTCCCCAAAATATTGGCAGTATTGCTCTAGAGAAAAACATAAGCCCTGACCACCTATAAATTTTCTTACCCGTATCAGTATCTTTTGAAGAAAATAATCTTATTGAAATTGCCTGCCAGCCAATTAAAAGCGCTGTCCATTCAAGTACTTGCCATATTATAAAGCCTATCCCGAAATCACCACCAAAAGCATTTGGGAAAAAAGGATCCATCCCCTTTTCACCCATATTAGAAGAAACATATTGTAAGATTGAACCCCAATCAACTTTTATAATACCAAATACAGTTATTAATATCATTCCAATGCTTAACAATGCATATTGAATGTAATTAGTAATAAGTACTGAAACCATACCACCTACAAGAGTATACAGAAGAACAATTGTTAAAAGTATTACCATTGTTAGGAGTATCGAATTTGGAGGAATACCGGTAACAATATTAATGAACCTTGATTCAACTCCGGGAAAAACTCCAAAATTAAGAATACCTCCTACAGCCATGAAAATCCCGACATATAAACGAACGCCCTTATTGAATTTTATTGAAAAGAATTCGGGAATAGTTTTTATTTTCATTTCGAGAAGAGGTTTTATTACCCAACCTGTTTTACCTAAAACTATAAGAGCAATAACTGGTGGAATGGCAGCAATTAGGCTTGCAAACCCTGCATCAAATCCCAATTCGGCATAATAGACAAAGGTAATAATCCCAATTTCGCTACACATCATCGAAATTAAACCAAGATGGAATCCCATAGAGCGTCCTGCTACAAGATAATCATCAATACCTTTTATATATTTTTTTACTAATACACCCGAAGTAAATATTAGTGTGAGATAAATGATCACTATAGCAATATCGAAATGACTTAGGTTCATAAACTATTCCTTATTAGAGAATTATTTTTTCTTATTTAGTGGAATAATTACTTTATTAATATTTGCATCGTAAGGTTTTTCAGGCAGTGCTTCATTAGTGTCATTCAATAATTTAGATTCAATAGTTTTACTTGAGAGCTCTTCATTTGCAAATACCCATCCACTGGTTTTCCATTTACCTTTATTATCTAAATATATCTTGCAGGATATCTCATTCTCCATAGAATCCAAATCCGCAAATATCCAGAACCATTTGCCGTTTTCCTGTTTAATGGTTGAATTTTTATTAATACCGTTTACACTTATTTCTACCTTGGGAGAAGGAACTCCTTGAAGAATGCCTACACCCTCAATCAAATATGCTATTCTTGCATTCTTATAATTTGCTGGTAATTTTATTTTAGATGTGGCCCGGAATTCGTTTTTATTATTAATTATCAAAGAATTTTTTTCAACATTTATTTTTTTATTTGTCCCGCTAAAATTCAATTCAGTAATTTCATCTTTTTTAATAGATATAATTTTACGTTTGGAGCCGGGTTTGTCATATACCTTTAAATTATTTTTATCGATAGAATATTTTATCCCGAGCGGTAGGTTTTTATTAATAGTTTCAAATGGGATTAATTCGGCTGTTAAAATTTCATACCCATCGAGATGTAGTGTCAAATCTTCATTAATCGCGATAGGGTCTGGAAGAATCATGTTATACGGATAAATCACATTAATAAAATATCTTGTTGATGGATTTATATCCCCAAGATCGGGTGTAAGCTTAATTTTAACATCATGCCCATTCACATTTGGATTTCTTAATAATAGGATCCCCTTCTCTTTTATTAAATGAACAAATCCGTAAGGTTCCTGCTTTATCGGATCTCCTAAAATCATTTTAGATCTTTTAAGAACATCTTTATTAGCCTTGGCCCATTTTATTGTTGATGTTATGGATTTCCATTCATCATCAGAAACTAGATCGGGAGTAAGATATAATTCCCACATCGATACTCCTCTTCCGAAATACATCATCACTTCATTGCTAAAAGAATCCAGGGTTTCATTTTTACCTCCCAATAAATTTAGGCTGCCTTTAATAATTCCGTGAGTCATCATACTTGACATCGGAAATAATAACTGCTGATTTCTCAAGTCATCCCACAACACTCCGTCCTTATAAGTAATAGCTTTATCCCGATCATTTATACACGGAACATTATCGGCATATCCATAATCCTCGCCTTGCATCCATACACAATCAGCATACTTTAACCACCACGGAGAGAGCCATGTGCCGATAGTGATATTGATAAATATTTCTGGATTAATTTTCCTTACGGAATCCATCATTGCAATAAAATTTGAAACTATTGTTTCGTGAGAATAAAGTCCGGGAAGATGTCCATGGTTTAACTCGTTGCAGCCAATAGAAAGTCCATCCCATTTAAAATATCCTATGTGATATTTTTTTGTAAAATTAACCATTGCACTGCTCATGGCTTTATTATATTTTGTACCGGCAAAACAGAGAAAATCACCTGAGGTTTCATAACCATTTTCAGAAGCCCATTTAACGCGTTCTGTTCTTTCTTCATAACCTCCCCATGGCGAAGCCCATAAACCCAATGATGTATGGATGCTGTCAAGAGAACTTTTAAGACGGGAAAAACCAATTGGAAATCTGGTTGAATCAATTTCCCATTTAGCAGTAATTTTATCCCATCCCATATCAATTACAAAGGCATTGAGCTCACTATTAGAATTGCTTAAAGATTTTTTAAATGAATCTATTCTGTTCAAAACATTCTTTTCATTCATTATATTTTCTGAACTCTCAACGAGGGAAGGAAATCTTAAATCATACCAGGTATTATATAATAAAAACTGCCGAGTTCCTTTAACTTTTAATTGATCCACATAATCCATAAAAGTTTGTTCAAGCTTCGCAGATGATGGAGCAACCCCAACAATAGAAGTATGACTTTTGTATACAGTGCTTGTTATCTTTTGACCAACAATATATCCTACCATTACTTTTCCCGAATCAAGATTATTTTCTGTTGTGGGATATTCAACCCCTAGAAAGATATCTTTATTGAAGACAGGCTGCCCGAAATTTCCATGGGAAAATTCAATATCCTTGAAGGTCAGAGATTCAAGAAAAATTTTGTCTAAAAATTGAGTTCCATATGCTGTATCTGATACCTCTATCCATTTCCTCATATAAAAATCATTTGGATATACCTCATAAAAAACATTAACTACAAAAGCTGACATGTTATTATTAAAAACATATCCCAGAATTAATTCTTTTCCATCATTTTTTAAATCTCGGATCTTATATCCTTTATATTGAAAATCAGTTGAGGTAAGAAGAACTGGATTCTCCCCATTCTGTTTTTTTGAATATGCCGGTCCCCAAGATGTAAATACGATCCTAAGAGCAAATTCATCCGAGTTTACATCATATTTACTTCCTGAACTCTTATTTCTTATTTGATGGGTAGAGACTCCTTCATTTTGAGTATCTATAACTCTTTCAATACTTTTATTTCCGATAATGATTTTATCTTTATTAGCTTTTATGTAAGTACTTTCCTGACCATATAAAAAGAATACAGAGATAAGAAAGACGAGAAGTAATTTTTTAATCATTGTTGGATTCCTTAACCTTTTCTTCAATTAATTGGATTGATACAAATGGCCATTCTTTATTTGCTTTGGCCCACCATAAAAAAACCAATACTCCTGCAATCAGCCATACAAGCCCTAAACTAATTGCTTCTAATCCTGAACTGATGAAAATAAAACTGAATCCACAAAATGCTATAATTGACGGAACGGGGTATAACCACATTTTATAAGGTCTCTTCAAATTTGGTTTGGTTTTTCTTAAAACAGTAAGCCCGATTATTTGTCCTAAAAATTGGATCAATATTCTGCTAGCCAGAGTTGCAGCAATCACGAAATCCAAATTGAATAAGCTCGCAAAGCAGGTTATCGCACCAACTAAGAGTAGAGAATAATGAGGGAAATGCTTCTTAGGATGAATTGTCTCCAGCCAGCTAAAAAAGAATCCATCACGGGCGGCAGCAAAAGGCAATCTGGAATAACTCATCATTAAAGAATAAGCAGAACCATATGCTGTAAAAACTACAAGAATAGTAATTATAACTGCAATAGTATTCCCATAAAGATTATTAAATAAATCGGAGACAATATGAGTAGTATTTTCAATTTCTCTCCAAGGTATAATTCCAATAACAGAAAAATTCATCAATGCATATATGAGTGTAACACCCATAGTTGACCATAATATTGCACGCGGGAAAACATAACCTGGATTTTTAACTTCCTCTTCCATATAACATATGTTGTAATATCCCAGCAAATCATACATTGCAATAAGAGTAGCGCTTCCCAATCCCATTACAAATCCCCAGGAAATAGAAAACCATCCTTTAGGAAATGCAAATGCTAAGTCAGGATGAAAATGAGTAGCCCCAACAAAGATCGTGATACCAACGGTTGTAAGCATTATTACCCATAAGATTACTGTAACGGTTCCTACTACTTTGACTTTATTATAGTGTAGAACTATAGTAATTAAACCGGTAGCAAATGCTAATATCCTAATATGAGTCTCTGTTAATGAAGGCCAGATAAATGATACATAATGTATCATACCAATAAATGCAGAAGCAATTTCGAAGGGTCCGCTTAATAGGAAAGACCATATAAATAAGAATGCAATTAATTTGCCAAAGTATCTTTTAAATGCTTCGCGATGATAAACATAAGTGCCACCTTCACCATGGATAGAAGTACTTAACTCAGCCCATACCTGCCCATCCGAAATAGCAATTAATGCACCGACAACCCATCCGAGCATAGCTTGTGGTCCACCCATCGCCGATATAATAAGTGGAATAGTTATAAAGGGACCTATACCAACCATTGTCGCCATATTAGAAGCTGTTGCATGCAACAGTCCTAAGCTTCTGTCCAGTTTTTTAACCTTTTCCACCATTTGTTATATTTTCAATATTAATTTTTACAGGAGTTTTTCTCTTATTCTAAATTAACCTTTAAAATTAGTTAAAAAGCAAAGCTAGAAATCTAGGTTTTTATAAAACTCTATTTTAACTTTTTTGAAAAATGGGAGCTGATCTTTCAATAATTTTTCATGAGACTTATCTCCCTTAAAAAAATCTAAAATTTTATAAGCTTCATTTATATCTGAAAATTCATGTTGCCAGATAATAGTATTACATGGTTCTGCTGCCGAAATAGGTTGCATCCGTTTACCTTTAGGATAATCTGGTCGCGAATATTCCAATTCGGCAAATTTCTTTTCTAGATTCATAAATTCATCCTCTTTGATTACATCAAATTGTTGTATAATACGCATTGTTACGCTCATGACTATCCCTTCAAAAAATTTATAACCTTTTCGGAGAACGTATAATTATTTTTTTGTGCTAAATTCATCAGAGCTTTCTTATTTAAATCTTTATTTATTGTATTAGGTGAAGTAACTGAATATGAAGCTGTTAAAATTGCCAGTTGTTGTGCTTCATGAACTGAAAATCCTGATGTAATTCCAGCTATCAAACCTGATGTAAAAGCATCTCCTGCTCCTGCTGTGCTTATTGCTTTTACTTTCATTGCAGATATGTAAAAAATCTCTGTTCCATCCCATACAAAACTCCCTTCTTTACCCTTTGTAATAGAGATTATTAAATTTGGTTTGATAGAGGAAAGGGATGCAACTACATTTTTTACAATTTGATTTGAACCTGCACTATCTGCTTTAATATGTAAGAGACTTGCAGCTTCATGAAAATTAATAGAAAGGAGATCCACTTTATTTAAAATATTTGAATTTTTTATTCCGACTAATTCTTCTGATGTAAAAGAGGCAACTCTAAAGAAGTTATATTTGGTTGCTAGTTCTAATAGTTTTATTCTTGCCTCAATAGGAACTTCCGGAGCTGCAAGGGCTATTCCCTTCCCTTTATGTTTTTTAAACTCCTTTTCTGCTTTAGTAACAAATTCTGGTTCTACAGCAGCAGATGCAGAATTATCGATCGTTAAATTTCCACCACTCTTGTCAGGATAAAGTAAACAAAATGAAAATAGAGTAGGATTTTTATCATCAGTTCCGATATAGTCTACTGTGAGTCCAATTTCTTTCATCTCAACTAACAATTTTTTACCAACCTCATCATTTCCAATTTTTCCAATAGGTAGAACCGGAAATTCCGCTCCGAGTAATACTTTGACATAGTGAGAAATAATGTGAAGCTTACAGTAGTCTTTTCTATCTAGAAACCTGCCGCTGCGACTTTCTTCTCTGCCAATTGTCTGATTACCATTTAATAAGAAAAAAGATCCGGAACCGATTCCTCCAACACCGATCATTATTTTGTACATATAACTATTTTGTGCCATCGCCTAAAATTTTATTTATTATTTTAGAATTTGAAATACGAGAGTATTCAAGCGAATTAATACCTAAATCCCATTCTGGATGCTCGCTTATGGGATGAGCAGCCGTTTCTATTGTAGCAGTTAAAAGAGCGTCTGAATGTTCTTGAAGTAATGTAATGGGATATTCTGAAGTTAATTCACTAAATAAAGCAACACGGAAAGCTGTTTGTTTCCACGCACCAGTATTGCTAAATAATCTTATTTTTTTGGCAGAAAGACATTCTTTCATTCCTAAAGTGACTGACATTGGTGGAACAAACTGATAAGCTGCTCCAAATGTTCGATGAGCTAGTGCTATAATAGTATCAATATTATTTTCTTGGATTCTAATAGTTGATTCTCTGAGTTCGTCTAATGTAATATGATTAAAAGGATGCCGGCGAGACTGATTGTAAGCAACATGACCATCTTGTCCCCATCCGCCATATGTAATATCTATAGGCGCTTCATTTATTTTAATTTTTATCTCTTCAATATTTTTAGCATTAAGCCAGTTTCGATTTTCCATTTCAACAGATAATTCTGGGTAAATAGGATCATAGAAATATCTTTCCATAAAGCCACGGAAAGAATAGGGATGATTTCTTGGGAGTTCGTTCCCTTGCCAATCCAAACACTCATCCATATGAAAAACAATTAATTTTTTTAAACTGAGGTTTTCATCATTAACAATTTGTGCAAAGGGTGCATACCAGGAATCAGGACCGCATGGAATTATTGCACGAGTAGCTTTTCCCCTATCATTATTCTGTTTTATCAAATCAACAAGCTCCCGTGCCATGATATATCCCATTTCAGTATTATCATGACATAATCTAAATGGTATTTTTAGATTTTGATTATTCTCTAATTCCTTAACAGGAACTCTACACCACTCGTAAAGTTTTTTATTTGTTATTGCACTCATTTTTATACTCCGGATTGGAATTCTATTTTTTGCCCATAATAGGCTTTGGGGCCATTTTTTCTTCTAAAATGTTTATTTAGTAAATTATTGCCAATTGGTTGTAAATCGGGATTCATACTAAGAGTTAAGAGTGCTACTTTTGCTATTTCTTCCAAAAGTATGCTGTTATGTAAAGCATCCTCTGGGCTTTTACCCCATACAAAGGGACCATGGGATGAAACAAGGATCATTTCAATCGAATTATCAGGAAAATCTTTTAATCTTTTTATTATTTGATTTCCAGTTTCAATTTCATAATCTCCTTCAATTTGTTTCTTCGATAAATCTTCGGTGCAGGGTATTTCCCCCTGAACATAGTCAGCATGAGTCGTCCCAAAACATGGAATTGATTTTTTTGTTTGTGACCAAGCAGTAGCAAATGTAGAGTGAGTATGGACTATTCCTCCTATACTAGGAAAAGCATTATATAAAAGGATATGTGTTTTTGTATCACTAGAAGGTTTTAAAGTACTATCAATCACCTGATTATTTAAATCAACAATAATTATGTCATCAACTTTTAACTTATAATATGGGACTCCACTTGGTTTTATAGCTAAGATATTTTCATTTCTATCAAATGCACTTACATTTCCAAAAGTTTGGACAACAAGACTTCGTCTGTAAAGTTCTAGATTACAATTATAAACTCGCTCTTTTAATTCTTTATATGACATATTTTTGGAGCTTGTAATAAATCTAAGGGTAAATGATTTCCCAATTGCAGTATAGAGTTTCTCTATTAATAAATTTTCTTCTTAAATAATTTTGTGTTGTAATAAACTTTCGAAAACTTACTAATTCTTATTATCATTTACCTATTTTTATGTTTCAAAATATATTTAATTTGTATATCCTTGTCAAGTATTTTTATATACTTTTATAATAAATTATTACGAAAGGTTTTATAAGTCTTCACATTTTCGTTAATTAGGAACTGCTTTTATAAGGAGATGATCTTTAAAAGATAATTCTACCTTACCTACCAAACCCTGGACTACACCTAATTTGAGATTATTTTCATAGTCAAAAAGTGTATAGGTCTTATTTTTAAGTCCTCGTAATTCTATCTTTCCATGGTAATCTGGAGCATAAAATGCATAATAAACAACATCCCCTTTTTTAATTGCATGCGTTTCTGGCCGATCGAATCCAATATCATACAATTCACCAAGATATTCTCCTTTTGACAACATATTCTCATTGTATATTCGAATCCACTTTTTCCATATCATTTCTTTTTCAGGAGTTAAACTAACATCACCGCTTTCGGTATTCATATGAATCCCTGGAGGATAAACAAACTTTGTCCCTATTGTTCCTCCTACTCCTATTGTAGAGGCGAAGTCACTTTTATTATCACTTAATTCAACATGATCACCATAATAAACAGCATTGGGATTCAAAGCTCTAAGAATTTTTCCTTTAAGCCGAATTTGCCATGAATTGTGTGGATCAGAAGCAACGGTTTCATTCATGTAGGGCATCAAGAAAAATGATTGGTTTGTTCCACATGGACAAATTTCAATTTTTGCATTCGGGTTAATACTTAATGCAGTTTCAAAAACTAGCTTATAAAATGATGGTATAGCTTCAACTGATTCTTCAGGTCGTTGATGATGATGTTCGGGATTATAACATAATGGGACGCAATTCTGATTATTTCCATCTATTTTAAGTCCATCAAATCCCCATTTCATAAATTTTACAACAAGTTGTTTCGAATATTCTTGTACGTTCTTTGAGGCTGGGCACAGGAAGTAAGATTTAAAAAATGAAGGCATATATTGAGGTGACCCGTCTTGATTTAATAAAAGGTAATCAGGATGATCGGCCATAAGATCTGTATTAGGACCTACAGCTAAAGGCATCCACCACAATTGTACTTTTAATCCATAAGAGTGAACCTTTTCTACAAAATTTTTAATATCCTCATCATCATTCGGAAATTTATCTTTAGGCAGATAATAGTCACCCATTCCCTTGTACCACCCCATATCCAAGACAACCCAATCTAATCCAAGTTCTTTTACTTTTGGAAGAGTATTATATATTTCATCCATTGTAAAATTTTGTTCATATCCCCACCCACACCATTCAGTCCCATAAGCATCTTCAGGAGCCTGCCTAAATTTTATTCCCTGAAGTTCCATAAACTGACGGTATTTAGTTAAACTATTATAGCTATCTCCTTTATGTACCTCAACAAACGTTCTAAAGGTTGAGAGTACTTCGCCAGGTTTTAACTCAGTCTTCTTGTTGTAGGTAATTCCGAATTCAGCTTCACTTTTGTTCGGCATGGTTACAGGCAATGAGATTAATTTAGGGACCATTTCAACATGACCAACAGCAACACCAAAATCCCTCCTCCAAACATCAACTACCGGGGTTCCTCCGCCATAATCGGCATAAGTCATTCCTAGATAATTATCTCGGGAAAAACCTGAGTTTAAGGGAAGTATCCAATTGTTATCCCACCCATATGAGCCGGGTTGGTATGACCAAAATGGCGGATCATTTTTACTACCCTCAAGTGATGTTATAGAGTATTTATTATTTGTCCAACCTTCAATAGTAATATTTTTATTTCCGATATTTTTATAGCTGACATTATATAAAAGCATAGCTGGGAAATTATTATAGCTAATAATTGAAATCTGTTTTTTTAGAATTTTTGAAACCCCTGTTATTTCGTATTCCTTCCCTCTACCTATTGAGTCTTTCCAATCTTTTACATTATAGCTGACTAGTTTAAAATCCCTAATATTTTCCTTGTTCACAGTTACAAACTCTGAACTGCTGAATTTTCCCAATATAATTTTCTGCCCATCAAAATTTGAGATAACTCTACTTTGAAGACTATTATTGAATTCAATACTAATTTTACCTCCTTCAATAATAATGTTCCCTTTAGTTTTTATTTCATAACTATAAGCAATTAAACTTATAATTAGAGTTACAGTGCATGTAATAAGAATTTTAATTTTAATATCCATTTTATATTCTTTTAATTTAAATGGTCATAATTATTAAGAGATATTGTGTGTTAGATTTAATGCTACACCAATTTTTGCTGTCTTTGAAATAATGCATGATTTAAATAATAGAAATTCAACCATAGAAGAATTGGTTTTAGCTTATATATTAAACTATGTGTTGTATCAAAAAGCCATTTAGTATTTATTTTCTACCTAAACATTTTGTTTATCTTGTGAAAATAATATAATTTAATTTGGAAACATTGTCAATATATTTTGTATTTCTTACTAATAATATTTAAATACAAAGAAAAACAAAGTAAAGAATGGTACTATTTGAGTTAGTTTCTATTTTATTAATCCTATTTTTATAATCGAATTTATCGTATTTGCAATTTCTTCCGCTTTTACATATATTTTCTCATATATTAAAAATTAAGTTATGAAACCTTTAGATATTCATTCTGCTGATGGAAAAGTTACACTTGAAAGACGAGCTGAAATAATTAAGTTATTAGAAAAGCAAGGAAAGGTCCGTATCAGTGAACTAACAAAAATTTTGAAAGTAAGTGAAGTTACCATCCGAAACGATTTGGATAAGTTAGAAGAAAAGCAACTATTGATAAGGACACGGGGAGGAGGAATTCAAACTCAAAGGGTTAGGTTTGATTATCAATTTACAAAAGAGACAGCGCATTTCTTAAAACAAAAACAGGCAATAGCTAAAGAGGCCGCTAAACTAGTTAATGAGAAAGATACTATAATATTAGACTCAGGTACAACAACTCTAGAGTTAGCTCGGAATTTAACCCATTTGAATGATTTAACAATAATAACCAATGGTATATATATAGCCTATGAATTAGTTCAATATCCAAATATAAAAGTAATCACTCTTGGAGGTAGTTTAAGACAATCTTCGATGTCATTTACAGGGCCTATTGCAGAAGAAACTTTAAAAGATTTATTCTGTGATAAGGTCTTTTTAGGAGTCAATGGCATTGATACTAATTACGGCTTATTTACTACCCATATTGAAGATGCGTACTTGAATAAGCTTATGATAAAAATGTCTAAAGAAGTAATAGTAGTAACAGATTCAAGTAAATTTTTAAAAAGAAGTTTTTCCATAATTGCACCTATGGATACGGTTGATATTTTAGTTACAGATTCCAATATCCCCAAAAATGAATTAAGAAACCTTAATAATTTGGGTGTAAGAACGATTGTTGTTGAAGATTTTTAAGGTTTATAAAAACATAGTTAATATAGTTAAGATATTGAACAAATTATTGAAACTATCAAAGAAATGAGCTTCGCATATACCTATTTATGTTTTTCCGGGTTCTAACACCGTAAGTTATCTTTGTTTGCTGCCAGTGATTCCCATTATCAGTTAACATAAAGATTCCATCCCCATTTGAATAGGTCCCTTTGCTATGGCATAGCAGCTAAATAAAACCAAAATAAATATGAGCTTTTTTATGTAGACTCCCCAATTAATTTGTCGATAGATCTCTGATTCTTTAAACTTTTTATTTTCTTTTTGAGCTTCAAAAAGCACTTTCCCTAACTTACAGATTTATTTAATTTATTCTTACGACTATCTACTTACAAAAGAAGTTCTTTTGAAAATTTCTACTTTTTTAAGAATTTATTGGAAATTATTTTTTTTTAATATAAGTTAAAGTAATACTCAAAAAATATTGACAACTGTTCTTATCTAATTCAAATCTATGCATAAAAATTCTGTAAAACCATTAAGTGTAATTGAGGGGGCGAAGTTGATTTTTGTCGTTAGTCCCCTTTCGTGTGAGTCTTTTAAAAGAGGCCTTTAAAATAGGTGGGACAGATATTTATGAAGAGAAAAACAGAAAAACCATCACATCATTTTCAATATGAAATAAAAAATCGGTTGATTGCTTTGAGATGGGTATTGATCATTTTCGGTATTGTACAGAATTCGGTTTTTGCCCAGAACGTCGGTCCGATTAAATTATCCTGGCTTGGTGGAAATCCGCCGGCACTGTCTGCAGGAGTGAGTTGGGGTGTGCCGCTGCCGGAAGGAAAGCTTGCCTGTCCGGCAGGCAGGATTGATCCGTCAACTAGTTTTTCATTGAAAAACGATCAGGGGCAGGTTATACCGATACAATCATGGCCATTGGCTTATTGGCCCGATGGTTCTTTAAAATGGGTAGGCTTAAGCACTGTGGTCGATGCTAATTCCGGAACGACTTTTCAACTTGAACCTGTAAAAACAGTTAACGATGATACGATAAAAACAAAGGTTGAATTAATTGAAACCGGTGATGATGTGCAGGTGAATACCGGTGTTTTGCAATGCGACATTCCCAAGCATGGTGAACAACTCATTCGTTTCATTAAAATGGGCGGAATGGAGATTTCTACAGGCGGAAGGTTGGTTTGTATTCTGCAGAATGGTCCAAGCCGGGAAGTTGGTACCCAGCCCTCTAAAGAAAAATTTATTGGTAATATAGATAAGGTGACGATCGAGCAAAATGGTCCGGTCAGGGCAGTGATTAAAATTGAAGGCAAGCATGTGTCGGAATCGGGGAACCGGAGTTGGCTGCCGTTCATTGTCCGGCTTTATTTTTACGCTGGACAACAATCGGTCCGCATGGTGTATACTATTATTTATGACGGCGATCAGCAAAAGGATTTTATCCGTGGTTTGGGATTGGTTTTTGATATTCCTTTGGATGAGCAGTTGTATAATAGGCACATTCGTTTTTCAGGAGAAAACGGTGGGTTGTGGGATGAACCATGCGAACCGCTCAACGGACGGAGACCACTTGATTTTAGACAAGATTTGTATTCGAGACAGCTTACAGGTGAACGCATTGCCGAGCGCGAAACTTTCTCTGAGCAACAACAATTCCTAATTGACCACTGGGCATCCTGGAACGATTTCAAACTGGAACAATTGAATGCCGATGGATTCCGTGTGCAAAAAAGAACGAATGATGAAAGCACATGGGTTGATGCCGGTTACGGCAAACGTTCCGGGGGAATGGCTTTTGTTGGTGATGTGTCGGGCGGATTGGCGATATGTGTCCGTAATTTCTGGCAATCGTTTCCATCGGCGTTGGAAATCCGCAACGTAAAAACCGATACTACACAACTTAAAGCATGGCTTTGGTCGCCGGAAGCCGAAGCGATGGACATGCGACATTACGATACTCTTGCCTGGGGACATGGTCTCATTGCCAGTTATGAAGATGTTCAACCGGGATTCAGCACAGCAACAGGAGTAGGGCGCACATCCGAAATCATGGTGTACGCCTCGACCAAAGTGCCGTCTTATGAAACTTTAAATGAAATAGTGCAGCAGGGAAATCAACCGCCTTTACTTACTGCTTCTCCCGAATACATTCACAGCATTCCGGTTTTTGGTGCTTGGAGCCTGCCCGACCAAAGCACGAAAGGGAAACGCTGGATAGAAGATCAACTCAACAAAGCTTTTAAATATTATCAATTGGAAGTGGAACAACGGCATTGGTACGGCTTCTGGAATTATGGAGATATACGACATAGTTACGATCAGGACAGGCACACATGGAAATATGACATGGGAGGTTTTGCCTGGGACAACACAGAATTAATGCCCAACATGTGGTTGTGGTATAGTTATTTGCGATCCGGCAACGAGGATATTTTCCGCATGGCTGAGGCGATGACACGTCACACCGGTGAAGTAGACGTATATCATCTGGGACGTTTTAAAGGATTGGGCTCACGTCATAATGTTATTCATTGGGGCGGCGGCGCCAAAGAAGTTCGTATTTCGCAGGCTGCTTTGGGTCGTTTCTATTATTATTTGACTACGGATGAACGCACCGGGGATTTGATGCGCGCTTCTGCGGATGCTTCCAATGAGGCAATAGGTAAGTTTGACCCGCTTCGTTTAATCTTGGAAAAAAGCAAATACCCAACGCACATTCGTGTCGGTCCGGATTGGCTGGCGTTGGTCGGCAATTGGATGACTGAATGGGAACGTACCGGCGATACACGCTACCGCGACCGGATCATGGCCGGTGTTAACAGTTTTTATAAAATGCCCTATGGTTTCTTCTCCGGTAAAGACGGTGCCTTTGGATACGATCCGGAAACTTACAAGTTGTATCGTCTCGATGAAAATGATATTGGTTCTACTCACTTATCTGTTTTGATGGGGGGACCGGAAGTTGCTTTTGAATTGAGCCATCTTCTACAAGATAAAAAATGGGACAAACTGTGGATGCAGTTCAGCAAATTATACGCAGCTCCTAAAGAAGAAATTAAAAAAGAATTTGGCAAAGCTGTGGAATTGGGGAATCCCGGTTCATGGTATGCCCGCCTTCCTGCCTACTACGCTAAAGTGACTGGCGATAAAGCTTATGCAGCAAGAGCCTGGGATGAGTTTTTTAACGCCGGAGCCAGACGCTATCATACAGATTTCAATATGCAAAAGTTTGAAGGAATTCAAAGCTTGCAGCCGGTGTATGAAGTGCAAAGAGTTTCTACCAACAATACAGCACAGTGGTGTCTGAATGCCATTGAATTGCTTCAGTTGGTTGGAGATCAGCTTCCTGAAGACAACCCGAGGATACAAAATGAAAAATAAATTAAAGCATCCAAACAAAGGAATAAGATGAGCAAAATAAAACAATATTTCGTGTTAAATGCGGGCAATGCCCTGCTTTTAATCTTTCTTTTAAGCCAATGCCGAACAGCACCCAAAAAGACAGAGATTGCTCTCTCAAACAGCTCAACGATTACCTTAACTGATAAGGCTATTTCTATCAAACGATCACAAATTACGAGTCCTGAGACCGGTAACTATTACCCGTTGATTATCTCTACCGGGGGTGATACAATTGCTTCTCAGTTAAATGATCTGGATGGAGATAATAAATGGGATGAATTGTTCTTCGTAGTTGATTTACCGTCTAATGGAACAGAAAGCTATACTTTGCAATGGCTAGATAAAACACCCGGATACGTGGTGCGTACAAGTGCCCGTTTTGGAAGGCGCAGTTCTGCCGATAATCCGGTTGAACCTGCTGTCAGCGAGACTTTGAATGCCGGGGACCTGCCAAAGAGCATCGGCTTTCAACGCTACCAAACCGATGGCCCATCATGGGAAAATGATAAAATTGGTTTCCGCCATTATCTGGATGGCCGCAATGCTAAAGATTTGTTTGGGAAAATAGCCTCATTTATGTCTCCTGAAAACGTGGGTGTAAATGCGCAAGGTGCCGTTGAAGATAACTATCATGTTATGGCGGATTGGGGGCGAGATATCCTGTCAGTCGGCAACTCGGTAGGAATTGGTGGTTATGGTTTGATGGCTGGCGACAAGTTGCTGCACCTGGGAGTTACGGTTGATGATTCGGTCAATAATGTTGAGAAAACCACTTTCCGGATTATGGCAGAAGGTCCGGTAAAATCAGTTTTAAGTTATCATTACGAAAACTGGCATCCGGATGAAAATCGAATTTACCAGGTGGATGAAACCACAAGCATCTGGCCCGGTATGTATGCTTACCAGAATATAGTACAGTTTTCCGGATTAAAGGGCGATGAAGATCTGATTATCGGCCTGGTTAACAGTAATAATCAAAATCCGCTGCAAGAAATTGCCGTGAATGATCAATGGCAGGCGTTGCTGACCCATGACATGCAAACATATGATCGTCAATGGTGGCTTGGTTTGGCATTGATCGTTCCACGTAATCTGTATCTTGGTTATACGGAGGCTCCTAAAACCGGTCAGCTTAGCAATTCCTTTTTGGCTAAACTGAAAGTTGAAAATGACAAACCTATTACCTACTATGCAGCTGCAGGGTGGGAAATGAGCGACGAACGTTTCAAAGACCCTGACTTTTTCAGAAGCTATGTAGAAAATTTGGTAAAACAGCTTTCGGCAAAAGTAGAAGTGACTATCAAATAAAAAGACGATAAATTTATGAAACAAATAAATTACGTTATGTTTACGATCATCTTTTGCTTTTCGTTTGCTAAGGGATTTAAGAGCACGATACATGCTCAAAGCACCGCAGATACAAGCTCCATTGAGCAGTATACAAAAGACCAACTGCTTTACCGGGATAATTTTGATCATGGTATAAAAAATTGGGTAGTGGAAACGCCCGACTCACCCAATTCAGAAGTTGGAACTAAAAATGGTAAATTAGTCATTAATGTCGATCATGGTGCAACTGTTTGGTTCAATAAAAAGCTGTCGGGAAACGTCTTGATTGAGTACCATCGAAAAGTGATTATGAACTACGGGCAAAATGACCGCTTATCAGACCTCAACCAATTTTGGATGGCAACCGATCCACGGCAAGAGAACGTGTTTACACGTAGCGGAACTTTTTCGGAATATGATTCACTGCGGCTTTATTATGCAGGCATTGGCGGTAATAGCAACAGTACCACCCGTTTCCGAAAATATCTGGGCGATGGGGAACGCACACTTTTGTTTGATTTTCAGGATAAGGACCATTTGCTTAAACCGAACAAAACATACTTAATTCAACTCGTTGTTTACAATGGAACGACAAAGGTTTTCGTGGATGGTGATCAATATTTTTCGTTTACAGATGATGAGCCGTTGACCGAAGGTTATTTCGGTTTTCGAACTGTGAAGTCGCATCAAGAAATGGATGATTTTAAAGTGTATCGATTGAAATAAATGGGAAGTTTCAAAAGAAGAGGCATGGATTAAAGACATAGATATGTTGCCCTTAATTTCATGAATAAAATGAGATGATAATTGTATAATCAAGAATTTAAAACTTTCGGAAAAGAATAAAATATGTGTAGAACAACAGAAATATCTAATTCCAATACTGCGGGAATCAAACACCATATTATCTTCTTGTTTATCCTACTTCTTTTTATCCCATCCTTTTCAACGGGGCAGGACAACCAATCCCCGGTTCCTGTTTTCAATGTACTGCAATATGGAGCTGTTGGCGACGGTAAAACACTGGATACCGATGCCATTCAAAAAGCTATAGATGAAGCTGCCAAAACGGGCAATGGGGCACAGGTTGTGGTACCTGCCGGTCACCGGCATTTGATTGGAACATTGGTACTCAAAAGCGGCATTGATTTTCATTTGCAGGGCGATGCTGAATTATTGGTCAGCACCAATCAGGAAGATTACTCCGGAGAAGCTGCTGTTATTGCCAACGGAGCCAATGAGCTAACCATTTCCGGAACCGGGAGTATCAATGGCAGGGCGTTGGAGTTTATGTCGCATTACGACAAGCCTAAAGAGTGGTGGATACCTAAAGAATGGCGCCCCAGGTTATTCATCCTGACCAAATGCACTGATTTGAAGGTGTTGAATATCACTATCAACAAGGCGCCTCTGTGGAGTTTGCACATGTTGGGCTGTGAGAATGTTTTGGTAGACGGCATCAAAATTCACAATAATCTGGATGTACCCAATTGTGATGGCATCGACCCGGATCATTGCCGGAATGTAGAAATACGAAATTGTGAGATCAGTTGTGGTGATGATGCTATCGTGGTGAAAGCAACCCGGCAGACAAAAGATTATGGCCCCGCAGCTAACATCAATGTACACGACTGCGTATTGGAAACGCAGGATTCGGGAGTGAAGATTGGTACCGAAACCACTCAGGATATTTACAAAGTAACATTCGAACGCTGTAAAATCAAAACAAGTTGTCGGGGTTTAACCATTCAGCTTCGGGATGAAGGCGATGTGTACAACATTGTATTTCGGGATATCACGTTTAAGTCGCGTTACCATTCTGCACCCTGGTGGGGACGGGGAGAAGCTATTTCCTTTACGGCGATTTCCAGAACACCGGAAACCAAAATTGGAAGCATTCATAATATTCAAGTCGAAAATGTTACCGGAACAGCCGAGAACAGCGTACGGATCAACGGCACCAAAGAAAGTCGGATCAGCAATGTCCGTTTTCAAAATGTGAACGTTACCCTGAACCGGTGGACAAACTATCCGGGCAATCTTTTTGACAATCGTCCGACAAAGGTCTATGAAGACATTGAACCGCATGACAATCCCGGAATTTATGTTCGTTTCAGCGATCAAGTAGTGCTCAAGGATTGCAGTGTAAGCTGGGGCAACAATGTTCCTGATTATTTTACCAATGCCATTCAAGCACATGATGTCACCGACCTGAAAAATGAAGGTTTCAAAGGAGATGCTGCTCATCCTGATCGTGATAAAGCTGTTGTCGTAGTCGAAAACTAGTATGATTCAGACGTACAATTTGGAAATCAATGACAGTACGTTGCAACTGAAAATGGGAAAATAAAATGAAAGTTAAGCAAGTTGTTTATGTTATCTTTTTACTCTTTCTAATTCAGAATTCTTGGGCACAGGAAAAACGCAGTTACAAAATCTTTCAGTTCCCTTCCAATCAAATTCCGCGGATTGACGGAAATGGCGATGATTGGAATATTGTTCCCGACAGTTTTACCGTTGGTATGGATCAGTTGTGGGATGACAGCGGCAAACACGAGAAAGCTGATCCCAAAAATCTTAATGTAAAGGTGAAAG
This sequence comes from uncultured Ignavibacteriaceae bacterium, assembly GCA_964448105.1. Taxonomy (GTDB): domain Bacteria; phylum Bacteroidota; class Ignavibacteria; order Ignavibacteriales; family Ignavibacteriaceae; genus CAVQBP01. The sequence goes on along the minus strand of CAYUVK010000001.1, from coordinate 17,548 downwards.
TGGGCTGGGTGAAAGGTATGGATCGCTTGTATTTTCTATATAAAGCCTACGATGACTATTGGGATTTCTCTTTGCCCGATCTGCATAACGATACCTTCGAACTGGTGGTAGATGGCGATCAATCGGGCGGGCCGTTTATTGACCGTTTTCATCCCAATAAGGATTTGGACATCATGGATGCATACTTTTCGTTTCATGGAGTGCAAGCCCAGAATTATCATATTTTCACACCTGCAGAAGGAAAGGATTGGACGTTGGTATGGGGCAGCCAGCCATGGGTCAAGGAATTGCCGTATGCCAACTCGGCTTGTAAATACAATTTCAAACCGGGGGAATCCGGAAAATTGACTCTGGAGTTTTGGATCATGCCGTTCGATTATGCAGGTAATGATCCGTCGCGTGCGGTGAAGTCTATTCTGACTGAAAACAAAAATGTTGGTTTGTGCTGGGCAATTATTGACTACGACGACGTTAACAATAAAAGCAATAATGGTTTTTGGAATCTATCTAAAGAGCACACCATGTATGGAAATGCTTCATATCTTTTGCCATTTAAATTAATGCCGTTGGAAGATCGGTTCAGGAAACCAATTGAAGCTAACTGGTCGTTTAAGGTAGTCGATATGAACAGGCGCATGGTGGCTTTTATAGATCAATCGGAAGGGAAGATTAATTCCTGGAAATGGGATTTTGGCGACGGAACCACTTCCGAAGAACAAAATCCGATCCATCAATACAAAGACGCCGGAAAATATGTTGTCGTGCTTTGGGTTGAAGGTCCTGCCGGGAAATCGCGCCGTTCCAAAGTTTGGGATGTAGCTGTGAAATAGATAATGAAATAGATTGAGGGATCGAAGAATTGAATATATAAAGACCGATATTCTGGTGTGATAAAAACATTTGCGGAAATTATTAATCAAACCCAAAGCAGGAATTAAAAAATGGAAACAAAAAGTATGATGTTGTTAATAGTGGGGATAATGGTTGTGTTGATGTGTTCTACTATAAAAGCTCAAATCGGTACTCGTTTTCCATCCGAGCGAAAGGTTGTAACCGATCCGGTGACCGGCGTTGAATTAATATTCTTAACAAGCACACCCGCAGGTGATTCCAAAATATATCCGACGCACAACCAATGGACATCAGACGGTGAATGGGTTGTTTTCAGGTCCGCGCGGGTAAAAGGTGAAGCTATGGCAGTAAATGAAAAATCAGGTGAAATAGTTCAGGTTACTGAAGGAGGTTATCGGGGAACACTTAATGTTGCCAGGAAATCTATGAAGTTATATTATATGCGGATGTCGCCGGATAAAAAAGATTCACGGGATATTATAGAAGTAAATTTAGCCAGGCTATTTGCCGACAGTAAATCTGGTACTTTAAAACATGCGCCGGAATATCAACGAGTTTGCGGATCACTGCCACCCGAGTTAAAAGCAAGCGGTGATATGGCATTAGATGCCGATGAGAAATGGATCTGGTTTCGTGTAGGTCGCGATGAAGCAATGAAACATTTGCCAAAAGGTACCAAAATAGAAGAAAACTTCGGACCGCGTAATATGGGTGCTGGGCCTGGTGGTATCGCCGGAATGAATATTCAAACCGGGGAAATAAAATATGTTGTTTCTGTTCCTTTTCAGGTAGGGCATATTCAGAGCAATCCATGGGTGCCAGGACAAATTGTTTTTTGCTGGGAAACCGGTGGTAAGTCACCCCAACGTACCTGGATTGTCAATTCAGATGGCACCGGGTTGAGACCGCTTTACCCTGAATCTCCGTATGAGTGGGTAACCCACGAAGTTGTAATAACCCCCGATGAAGTTGCTTTTTCTATTATGGGGCATCGAAAAATTACCGGGACATCCGAAAATGTCTCAGCGGGTACTGATGTACATGGTACCAATCCCGGTCAGGAAATAGAGTGGGGACCATCGGGTACCCGTGAAAAACCCACCGGTCTTGCTATTGTTAATATTAAAACAAGAGAAATGACTATTGCCGGACAAATACCTTACGGCAGTGGTTTCTGGCATGTGACGGGCTCTACAGACGGACGATTTGTCGCAGGAGATAATTTTGCACGGGAAATCTACTTAATCGACCGGCATTCACATGAAATGATTTTGCTTTCTGCCGGACACAAACCCACTGCAAAGGATCATCCTCATCCGACATTTAGTCCTGACGGTACTAAAATTGAGATTCAATCAGCAATGCTTTCTGAAGACGGAAAATCTATGAATATTTGTATCATCCCGGTTCCAGAGGAATGGCTGAGACGAAAGTATGAATGACTTAATATTATATCAAAATAAAAAAGGAGTAAAAGCAGTGAAACAAACCGTAATTTTCTTAGTCATTTTTTTGACTGCAATTACATACGCACAAAACAACAATGTTGACGAACTGGTTGTAAGAAGAGTTGCGGATTACATTCTTGAACACGGCGAGCTGAGTTTCAAAGATGTTAATACCGGGAAAATTTATAAATCTACAAAGGATATTCCTGAAGGTGCAAAAGTAACATTTTCCAGCCCGTTTGGAGAATGGCATTATACCGACGGCGTATTAAATATGGCATTAATTAATTTATCGAATTTTCTGGGTGAAAAGAAATACGCTGATTATGCTGCCGCTCACGTTGTATTTGGAATGGATAATTACAAATTTTTTCAGAAACGGTACAAAAAGGAATATGGCCCACACTATCTTTTTCCTTTCGGGCAGCTTTGGACAATGCAGGAGTTGGATGATTGCGGTGCTATGGGCGCAAGCATGATCGATGTTTACAAAACAGTTAAGCGTGACGATTATAAGGAATATATTGAAAAAACAGCCAAACATATCACAGAAGTACAGGATCGACTTGACGATGGAACATTGGTACGAAAATTCCCGCACAAGATGACAATATGGGCTGATGATTTATATATGAGTGTTCCTTTTCTGGCAAGAATGGGGAAATTTTCCGGCGACAAAAAATACTGGGATGATGCAATACTACAAGTAAAAAACTTTACCAAATACCTCTGGGATGAAAAGGAAGAATTATACTACCATTGTTATTACACCGACCTCAAACGAAACGGGGTGGCACATTGGGGCAGATGCAACGGCTGGGTTATGATGGCAAAAGTGCATCTTTTAAACTTTTTACCTGAAAACTATCCCCGAAGAGAAGATATAATAAAGGATCTGGAGAGGCAGATTATAGGCATTGCAAAATATCAAAGTGCGGATGGTTTATGGCACCAATTGCTCGATAAAAATGATTCTTATCTCGAATCTTCCTGTTCTGCGATGTTTATTTATTCTATCGCACGAGCTGTAAACCAAAAATGGATTGATGAGCGTTATGGTTCAATTGCTATTAGGGGCTGGGAAGGATTAAAAGAAAACAAAATAAGACTCGATGGACAGGTGAAGGATATTTGTGTCGGAACCGGCATTGAAGACAACCTGGTATTCTATTATGATCGCCCGGCGCGATTGAATGAAAAGCACGGTCTAGGCGCTGTGATAGATGCAGGCATTGAGGTAATCAAATTAAAAAGGGCAAGAAGTCAAAGGCAGTAAAATTTTGTTCTAATTATAATGTTCATATTGTAGCTATATTGAAACTTTTATTGTTCGATTTTAAGTTCATGCTTTTGGACAACATAATTTTTATAATATCGAATTGAGAAATCTTTCAATTCAGGAGCGGCGTTTCCAGTACCCCCAGGTCGTATCACAAAGACCAGTGAATTTTTTTCCTTCAGCCATCCTTTTGGGATATAAAAATCATTCTGAGGTCCCACGTCAAAATAGAGTCCCAGTAACTTTCCATTCAGCCATATTTGTAAATTTCCTGTCGGTGCTACATGAATATATAATGGTGCTATCCAGTTTTCAATTTGCTGAACTTTAAACCAGGTACGGTACCATCTAATACCTGAATTTGATCCGGAATCATCTGATTTCCGTAGCACATTCCAATCTGAATCATTATATTCAGATTTTTGCCAACCGGATAGTTCACC
>CAYUVK010000001.1:10871-13426 GCA_964448105.1 uncultured Ignavibacteriaceae bacterium | reverse complement strand
TCTGCTTCAGCAGGATTTGAGCTGAGTTGTTCAGCCAGTTGAACTGAAAATTTCCATTCCTTTAAAGTTCGGTATTGTTTAGAAGATAATACACTAAGGGATTTAATTCCTTTTTTCTCTTCCATAAATCCGGTGTTCGGTCTTCCCTTGTTTTCAAAAATTATCTTTATATCATGTATACCCTTTAACAAATTTATTTCCGAATAGTCATTAAAAGTATTTCCTGTTAAATCCTTCACTCGTTTTCCATCAATGTAAATCGAATGCCAATCATCGGAATAGTAACTTGCTTTTAATACCGTCTTGCCGTCTATCTCAAATTTACCCTTATAAACGTAATAGCCGTTTTGGTAATCACCTAAACTATCAAGAGACGGGTAAATGCCGCTGTCGTATGATACTGTTTTAAAGTCAGGGTTTTTTTCAGCCTCGTCATCGTATTTAGAACGGATTTTTCCGTATTTTACTTCGGGTGCGGAAAATTCCGGAGTATCCATAGTAAAATTAATTACATTATCCGTCGGTGTTTTAGTGTAATTAATAGATTTGCCATCCAAAAGAATTTTATGTACATCTCCGGTTGTAACTAAGGAAAATGTATTCTGACCAGGCTTAGTTTGTAATTCAATATTATTACTGTTTTTAGTATCCGGTATTGTTAAATAAGAATCAGACAACAAAACAGCCGATCCCTTTTTTATATTGAATAGGACTGAACGTTCAGCTCGATCCCGGGAGGTTAACAACACATAAGCACCGTTCCAAAAATATAATCTGTCTTGCGAAAGTATCGTTTCAGAAAAGACTCTTGAATTTAGGTCCATTATCGCTTTTTCACCGGGTAAGCCGTAGGCAATTAAAAGTGGTTTGCCGTTATATTCAGTCAGTGCCGATAATTGAACATTGCTGTAATTAAGAATACCACCTTTAGGTATTGGTAGATCGATTGGTAAAAAGTAAGTGTTAAGCGAATCTATAGAAACAGAAATATTACTAGGATTCTTACCAGGCATTTTAACTTTGATATTTGCATTCTGTAGTTTACCTGTTTTGTTTCTTACAAACAGAAAGCCAACATTTCTATCCGAGAGAAGTATGGTTTCAAGTTCATGATTGTCCGATACTGTACCGTCAGCGATCTCGTGACTTCTTGCCAAATATGGATTTGAATATTTTAAGAAATCGCCAATTAATTTTACTGCATAATATTTCTCCCATAAACCTCCGCATTCGGAAATTGGTGCGGTATAATCATAGCTTGTTGTTTTTTCTTTTCCTGCCCAATAATCGAAATTTGTGCCTCCATACAGCATGTAGTAATTCAACCCTTTGATACCTTGCGCAATGACGTATTTAGTTAAAGCGTTAATTTGATCGGCACTGAATTTCTTTACATGTCGAACTTTAGTATCACCTATGGCTGTAAACCATCCGCCTTGTAGTTCGGTAAATATTGGTGGTGCATCCGGTTCCTGTTCTTCAAGTAACTTTATTCTTGGAAGTACTCCTTCTAGATTCCAACCGGGATACCCATTTACTGCATCCATAATTTGAGAGAACACTGAATCGGCATTGTTGCGTGCTTGTTTTGTCCAACATGTTATAACAGGTACATCGATGCCGTTTTGTATAACATCCTGATATAGAGATTTAAGGTATTCTACTTTCTGTGAGTCGGGCAATCCGAAGTGATCATATTCATTTTCAATTTGTAAGAGAATTATAGTTCCACCATTAGTAATTAAGTGCTTCCGAATTACCGGTAGAACTTCATTGAACCAATACTTAGACCAGTAGATATCCTGAGGTGATGCTGTTCTGAATCCAACTCCTTTTCCTGCTAACCACCGTGGAAAACCACCTTCATCCCATTCTGCACAAATATAGGGACCAGGACGAATTATAACATACAAACCCATCTGCTGGCAATCGTTGAGAAACTTATTAAGCATAGTAAGATCAATCTGGCCTTTCCCCTGTTCGTGAAAATTCCAGGGAATATATGTATCAATAGTATTGAATCCTGCAGCTTTTATTTTCTGCAGTATATCTGTCCATTGACCGGGATCGCAGCGAAAGTAGTGAAAACTTCCGCTGTAGACAAAGGTTTCTTTACCATCTATATAAAAAGTATTATGATCATAACGAATCACTTGAGGATGACTGAATTTAGGCTTCAATTCCGTGTTGGAATCATTCTGAATTGACGCTGCTATAAAAAGAAGAGACAATATAATTAAAAATTTCATATGAATTTAGCCTTTGTAATTTTTATTTATCAAAATAAAAAAATAATAATAAAGCTGGAAGAATTTTCATCTACCATTGGTTTTTCTTTAGGAACCATATTGTAAACAATAATTCTTCTATTTATTAAGGTACGCCTGCCCCCAAGCTGAAACTTTATTTCAAGTTCAATCAAAAATTATAATCATTAAATCTTATATTATAAAAATACTGCTGGCGGCAGGCAACCTTAAGGAGGCGTTATTTCAATGGTACCATCTTCCTTTTCAAAAAAAGTTGATGGATCAATCCTGCCTACCGGACAGGCA
>CAYUVK010000001.1:0-10771 GCA_964448105.1 uncultured Ignavibacteriaceae bacterium | reverse complement strand
GCAAAAACCGAATTATGTACAATACCGAAAATGATTAATATCCATCCTAAAGCTATCAGCCGGTTTCTTTTTTTGTAGTATAAATGACCTGGTATTTTTCTTGTTTTTCTCTTCATAAGTTTTTGCTCAATCTATTTTAACGCTTCCTTCAAAATACGCGCACGAAAGGAGACTAATCCAAATTATAACCTGCTTTCAAAAAGGATATTTTTAGAACTGACTTTCATTAAGCAATCAAATCTGGTTTGTTATAATCAAGACCTATTTCTGAAGAATTATCTTTTTTGTAAAAATTGCTTGTTTACCCGGCAACTGCATTATAGAGTGAACAAAATAAACACCGCTGGCTAAATTTTTTCCATCGAATATTATCCTATGAACACCCGCCTGATATTTTTTATTTACCAGTTTTCTGATCACACGACCATTTATATCATAAATATTGATGCTGACAACCGCTGCTTTTGGTATAGCAAAAGAAATCGTTGTTTGCGGATTGAATGGATTTGGGAATGCTGGGTACAATGTGGCTACTGTTGGTATTGCAAGGTTTCTGGTTTTATTTTCTGATGAAATGTCGGTAGTTCCACCTGCTATTTTATAAATTTCACTTCCGGCAAGCAGGAAAGCCCCTAGACCATAATCTTCAAAGTTTGGCGCTTTGTCATAGGTAACAGGCTGCCCGTCAGACGGCTGCTTTCCAGTACTTTGAACATAGCCCAGAAAACCATCTTCGTGCAGGGCGTTATTAACCATACCTTCCCAGCCTTTTATAGCAGCATTTTTATATACCGAATCTGTGAGTAATCCGTTGTTTACGCCCCAGGCGAGACCGAATGTAAAAAAAGCCGTGCCCGAAGTTTCCTTTCCACCATATTCATCAGGATCATGCAGGCTTACATTCCAGAATCCATCTTCCCGCTGAATAGCAATTAACGCTTCAGCCATTTCTTTAAACGTTGTAATGTACTCATCCCTGTGCGGCGCATCATCCGGCATCACATCCAGAACACGGGCAAGGGCAGCAAGCACCCAACCATTGCCTCTTGACCAATAGGTATCTTCACCGTTCGGTGAAGTATGTGGCGGATCAAAATCTTTATCACGCCACCACAGGTGGTCTTCATTATTATAAAGTCCAGAATCACCCTGCTGGGTTTTGGTAAACATATACATATCATACATTCTATTAAAATATGTTGTGTCCTGATACACAGCGCCCAGTTTTGCAAAAACGGGCATAGCCATCTGCAAGGCGTCGATCCACCACCAGTCATCAATCTTACTGCTGTTTATCATTCTATCGATTACCGTTTTTATTTTTTCAATCCGTCGCGGTTGCTGATCGATCTGGTATAGCTCGATATATGTTTGTCCGCATGCCTGATCATCTGCATTACGCGTAGTGGTCCCGCCATAAGCTGGCTCCCAACTATGGCCTTCAGCCCACTGGACAGCATAATTGTAGTAAATTTCTTTTGGGTCAATCCTGTATATGGCCATTAAACCTTCATAATACGTTGCACGGGTCCAAATATTGCTGGGCCGACTTTTGTCTGTTACGATGTTCACGGTAGGATCAGGCCATTTATTCATAAAATAATCATTTGCCAAAGTCATCTTTTCCAAAACATCTGCTTTGTTCAGTGAGTCCTGGGCTTTCAGTAACGTGACATTTACTAAAACAAACAAAATAATCCATGATGTAATCAGCAAATTTCTTTTTTCGTACCGAAAATGAAGTGTTGTTTTTTTTCTATTCATAAGTTTTTATTCTTTCTTTTTTAAATCCTCTTTCAAAAAAGGCTCAAAAAATGTAATTATCTGAATCCTTCTTTTTCACAGATAGAATTAACAAACTTGAATTCATTGGTTTGGTATAAATCATTTTAATTTAGGTTTTAAATCATCCGTACTTTGTTTGGTATAAAAATTAAAAACCGCTCGTTTTTTCTTTTCAAAGAGCTCTTTAATTATTGAATATTCAACTTTGTACTTTGGTTTGAATTGGTCAGACAACATATACTTTGTTAAACTATAGAGTAATTGTCTCGCTGCGGGTCGTTCATTTAAATTGCTTTGAAGGTCGGCACTGCAAACCATAAGTTTTCCTTTTCCAACCTGCGCTTCAAATAATACGGCTAAACGGCGATTTAAAAACCATGTATCAATCGGCTGTATAAGCGGTTTGAATTCGGGCGGGAACAACTCAAGATTCATCACCTGCTGACGATCGAGAATTTCCCACCATTGCAAATTGCTGTGAAATTCAGTCGGGAAATCTGCGAAAGCCGGATGTTTGGGATTACATAAAATCCCTGTTGTATGCGGCGGACGCATTTTAAACCACGACGTATTCCAAAATACAGGTTTCAAATACTGGACTACATCTTTGCCGTTTTCAACAATACCCGCTGCAAGTAAAAAAACTTTCCCTCCATTCTTTAATATAGATTCAGCCTTTTCATCAAGTTTATTACAAAAATAAATGTCACCTTTGTTTTTGGTTGGAAGTTCGGCAGGATAAACCCAGAAATTCCAATTATTAATATGATTGTCGACAGAAACTTCCAAATTCAACTTTTCAGCCTTGGTAATTTTCGAAAGAGGTAAACTAACAGCGCCCAAAGGTATACAATTATCAATTGGAATATCACGTTCTTTTAAAGAACCTTGAGCAATGACGGTTCCGTTAGAATCAGTTACCTTCCACTGCGTTGCAATATTTTTAAGCGGATGACTGCCAAAATGAAAAACATCGAGTTCTGCATGAAATGTCTCATCGTTTTTAAAAACAAATTTTGGTATTCTGGCTAACGGTACAGTCGGTCCAAAAAATTGTCTGAATTCCGGTGCAGCGATATATCCTTTTTCATCCCAAAATGCATCAAGTACGCCAACCAGAGCAGTTCCTTGTCCGGGATAATCGTTGAGACCGAGTAACTGGATGCCTGCCAATTTGTGCGTACGCAAAGCAGCTTCAATTTCGGATTTGTAGCACAGTACCTGCAATTTACCCGATGCCATTAAAAAGTCTTCAGCCTGATCTCCCATATGATGTTTCGCCAACTCTTCTTGAAACAATTCAAAATTCTTAGCCTTGTAAACACCGGTGTACTTTTTAATTTCTTTGAAATCCGGGAAGACACAATGCTGTCCCATTTCATGCACAACGTACGGAACGGTGTATTTTTCAATTCGATCCGAATAATCAAACATACTTTCGGGACGTTCTTCCCACGAAAGCCCGCGTGGTTCCGATCGAACAATAAATTGACTCTCCGGTACGAGGGGCCAGCTTTTACCAATTGAAGCGCTTGTATAAACTCTGCGGTTATCTTTTGCTTTCCAATAATTAACAAATTTCCCCAAGTATTCCGCTTGATTTCTTCCTGCCGGTTCGTTGCCGTAAGCCATCATACAAAACGAGGGATGGTTACCGTAGGCATCCACAATGCGATTTGTTTCATCATAAATATATTGATCGATTGGTAAACCATCGCCCAGAGTTACACCATGATTTGCCCAGCTCGGACCTTCAACCTGCAAATAAAATCCTGATTTATCCGCAGCCTTAAATGCAGCTTCGGGAGGACACCATGAATGAAAGCGCATATGATTTAAACCATAATTTTTACAAATGGTGAATACCCTTTCCCACGGTGCTACATTTGTAGGCGGATAACCCGTTTTGGGGAAAACACAATTCTCAACCGTCCCCCTTAAAAATACCGGACGATTATTTATTTCAAAGCGAGTTCCATTTATCAAAAATGAACGCATCCCGAATTGGATTTCCCATTCATCTGTATTCCCAAATTCATCGGATACAACCGCAGTCATCTTGTAAAGTGCCGGATTGAATTCATCCCACAATTGAACGTTTTCACCCATAGGATAAGTTATTTCAATATGTGATTTTCCTTTTGTTACATTTATTTCCTTGACGAGAGGTTCAACGGTTTGCTCTTCATTTGAATTAAATGACTTTGCACTAAGCGTTAATTTTGCAGATACATCTTTTCCTGTAATATTATTTAAAGAGATGACTGTTCTAACAGATTTCTCTTCAATATTTGGGAAAAGTTTGATGTCATCGAAGAAGACTGGAGAAGTCGATTTAAGGCAAATATTTCCCACAATCCCATTCCAGTTCCCTTGCGTTTGATCTGTGATACTGTGTGAATCCGGACCAACATTAATATCTTTAATACGATTATCCACTCTGATAGAAATGATATGATGACCGGGGGTTAATATTTTCGATAAGTCATAACGATGAGGAGTTGAAAGACTGTTTTGCATTCCGATTTTAATACTATCCACCCATAATGTTGTCTCCCAGTGAGGGCGTTCCAAGAACAATTCAATTTTTCGTCCTTCCCAGTCTGGAGGAATCAAAACCTCCCGCTGATACCACGCTACACCAACATAGTGTCTATTTGGTGTTAGCCAGAATGGAAATTTTAGATTACCTTTTTGCCTGTACTTTGCCATGTCCGGACGGAAATACCAGGAACTATCATAAATACTACCTGTCCATTTTGTGTTAAGGGTAGGTAAATCTCCTTTATTATTATCTCTCATCGATCCGGGTAAATTTATGGTATCCGTCAATTTTGAAAGAAACCAGTTTTGCTTGATCCCGATATCTCCCGGATCGGTTTGAAATTGCCATGTTCCTTTTAAGGAAATTGTATTTTTACCTGCTGATTGTGAGCAGCTTACAAGTGACAAAATAAATATTAATAATAAAGCTGCTATTGATTTTAGGATTTTATTAGATTTGATATCCAAACATTTTGGAGGCAATCGAATTATTAAGTTCATATGCTTTTCTCTCATTTAAACATAATAATGAAGCAAGAAGAATTTTTATTCTTTTTATATTTCAACTTTTTTCTTTCAAGTGCATACTTTCCCCCATATAATAATTAGGATATTTTAATATAGATGTTATCTTTTAACTCTAATATTTTGTTCTTCCATTTTTGATAGATTGATACTCAAAACCTATTTCAGAAGTATCATCTTTTTTGTAAAAATAGCTTGCTTACCTGGTGACAGCATTCTTGCGTGTACAAAATAAACACCGCTGCCTAAATTTGTACCGTCAAATTTTATATTATGAACACCAGCCTGATATTTATCATTTATCAGTTTTCTGATCAAACGACCATTTATATCATAAAGATTAATGCTAACTGTTGCTGCTTTTGGCAAAGCAAAAGAAATCGTCGTTTGCGGATTGAACGGGTTGGGATAATTTTGATATAGTTGAAACTCAACAGGTTGATTTACCAACGGCTGCCGGACAATGGATGCAGGACTTGTAAGTACGAATTTCAGATGATCAAGATTTGGCGCACTCATAGATGTTAAACCTATTATTCGTATTGTATGATCCCCTGGCGTCAAGCTCAATAACAACGTATCCGAATAATCCCAGGTATCCCAATTTGTAGTGGGAAGAAAATCAAATTGTTCCCTTGCTGTGTTTCCATCAATTCGGATTGAACAGGGGCGGTTATCGGCGGTTCCGTTTGAATAACGAAAGCACAATTCCCATGTTCCGGATTCGGGGATAGCGACGGGTACTTCAAGATAGGTGTCAATCTGGTTTACCAGGTTTACAAATCCCTCACCGGTATATCCGGGATGATCTGTGTCAACGCTGCCGTCTGAGATTGTTCCATTCTCTGCTTCAATTATCAAAGCATCTCTTGATACTTTAATATAAACAGGATTTGAAATAGTGATTGCACTGCTGTCGTCCGTGGCATGAGCGGTTAACGTGTAATTCCCTTCAGGTACCTGCTCCCAGGTAAATTCCCATGGTTCCTGATCATCAGTATACAGCAAATGGTCACCTTCATAAAATTTTACCTGAACCACGGTTCCGTCCAGATCAAAACTTTTCACTGTCATTTGGATATCAGAAAACGTCCAAAAAGAGGATGAATCTAGCGGAGATATAAAATTTACAATCGGCGGTAGATTAATACTTGTACTGACGCCGGTTTGCTCAAGCTGCCAGCACATCATCAGGAATGCCCCGAGACCGTGTAAATCATTAGTGTTTCGACTCCTGTTGATGTAATAGGAATAATCGGCGCTCACACTGGTGCCCTGGGAAATATCTTTTAAATTGGCCAGACCATCAGTACCAATATAAAATTTTTCGTTTAAAATACCGTAATAGGCTTTAATTGCTACATCTAAATAGGAATTATCAATATAACCTTTGTACACCGCCCGTGCAATGAAATACGAATACATACATGAACATGAACTCTCTAACCAGTTATCCGAACGATCCCCCTTATCTACGATCTGATACCACAATCCGGTAGCTTCATCCTGAACATTGGATAAGCCAATAATAAGGTTCTTTAAAATTTCAATAAGTTGTGCCCGTTTTGGATGATCAGCCGGCATAACCTCCAGTATTTCAATGATCGCCATGCCAAACCAGCCAATGGAACGTCCCCAAAAATAGGGTGAATGATGTGTAATCGGATCAGCCCAAGACGACGCTCCACTTTCATCAAATGCATGGAATAACAGTCCCGATGGATCTTCCAAATGTGAGGCATAGGTAATTATTTGATGAGCTACTTCCGTGTATAATGATGTATCGTTTACAACATGCGCATAATTCGCCAGAAAGGGGAGAATCATATAAGCACCATCGAGCCATATTTGGCCGCCATTATTATTAGTATGCCAGAATGCCCCATCGGACGTCCGGGGATACGTGTTGTAAATGTTCCGGATATAATCTGCTGCCAGCTTGTACTTTTCTTCTCCTGTTTCCACATACATTAACAAGGTTATTAAACCTGGTTGACTGTTGTCCAGGCTGTTTATGCTGGCATCAATATTACCGTTGGCATCCACATGTGAATCAACATAATTTTTGATCATCTGGAAGTATTCATCATTACCTGTTAACTTCCAAATGCGGTATTGACCAAACAAATAAAATCCCGCCGGATATGCCCAACTGTCAAGGCTGGATGGAGATCTCTGTATTGTTGATTCGATCACTTGTTGCCCCCATTCCAGTTGTCCGTATACAATAGAAACTGGTGCCAGATAAAAACACAGGATTATCAAATTGACTATTAATGCTCGCATACCGCATTTCTCCTGTTTCTTAAAACGGTTACAGGTGCAAGTCTCATTTTTGCAATCAAATAGAAAATCTCGGGCCAAATTTGAATTCCACCTATTTTGACTCAAATCATCCAATCAGATCAAATAATCCCTACAGTAACCAAACCCTGACAGAGTTTGGAACCCTGTCAGAGTTTCTATTTTCCTTATTTTATCAGTAGCATTTTGTGTGTCTCACTCCAGTTACCGGCCGTAATGCGATAGAAATACAAACCGCTGGCATAGTTGGAGGCATTTAATTTGTATTGATATTTTCCGGCTGGAAGGTTTTTATCAACAAGCGTTGTGACTTCCCGACCCATAACATCATAGACTTTTAAAGTTACCGGACTTGCTTGTGGTATATCAAATGTAATTGTAGTAGATGGATTAAACGGGTTGGGATAATTTTGATACAATTTAAATACGGTTGGTATATTCTTATTATTTTCGGATTCAACAGCAGTTATCGCCTTTGGTAAAATCGTTATTTCATCCAGGTTACCGAAATCATTTCCGGTAGCAGCAAAGCGGATTGTATTGTCATATGCGGCATTCAGAATAATGCCAACGCTGTCATAAACATAATTTGTCCAATCTACTGTATTGTGCATGGTTAAACTGTTGGTATTGCCGTTTACGATCAAATTGCCGGTTCTGTCGGTGTTGCCTAATGCATATCTAAAGATCAGTGTTCGATCTCCGCCGCCGAAACCGGGCATATTGGTAAATTCAACTGCGCTATTATTGACATCAAAGTTAGCAAAACCAGTTCCATTAAAGCCCAAATGATTACTATCTAAAAATACGGTACCAATGATAGTAGCATCTTCGGCTTGATACGTAAAGGAAGATCCGGGCGTAATACTTTGCACTGTAGTTGGAAATGATTCAATATTATTTGTATCCGTAACGCTAAGCTTATAATAATAAGTATTCCCGGTTGTCAGTTTTCCATCTGTATAAGTAGTTAAACTTTTATCCGGTGTTGCAATCAGTTCATACCCCGTATTTTCAGCCTCGGAGCGATAGATATTAACCGAAGAAATATTTTCAAAATCCTGGGTGTCCCAAATAAGCATGATTGAATTTGAATCAAAACGGTAAGAAATACCTGTGGGAGTTGCCGGACGAATTGATGGTATAGCTTCTATGATCTCCGAATATCCTGATTTGTTGCCGTCAAAATCATAAGCAGCTACAGCATAGTAATAAGTTGTATCATTTACAACGTTCGTATCGAGATATGATGTAGTATTTCCAACATCAATGGAATCCTTAAAATTGCCTTTGCTCTTTCCGCGATAAAGTATATAACCTGCCAAATCCGAATCAACGTTTGCATCCCATTGGATTAAGACAGTATCATCCCATGCAACTCCTTGAATATTTAAAGGGATGGAAGGTGGTTTGAGACTATCCGGTATAAACATACTTTTACCTACAAAAAAGCTTGGATGCGGCGGTTGATTATATGCCACATTTTGCCATGCAACTGCTTCCCTGTACTGCCTGTTTTGCATCAGAGTTACGAGGCGATAGGGAGTTTCTATAGTAGTAGTATAAATCCTAAGAGAAGTATTATCACTTGTTCGCCAAATAACTTCTTCCCGCCAATCACCAAATAAATCTGCCTGGAGACAAGGAGTTGCTTTTGTTCCATTATTAGAAGAACAACCATCGGCTAACAACAAGATTGGATTAGAGCCGCCGTACTTACGGATGTTGGTGTTGTCTAATAATTCCCGTTCCAGATCGCCGTCCCACCAGATCACAAAATTTGACGAAGGAGGATTTGGACCAACTTTAACATTTCTTGCACTACGTAGACCATCAGTCCCGCCCCAGCATTCCATTCCTTCCTGTGAATCATCAAGATTTGCAGCGACACCTCTACCAACATCTCCTTGAGGTCCTGTTGCCCAAATAATTTTGCCGGTTCTACCTTCAAGTAATGCCGAACCATGATCCCCACCTTCATTAATTTTCCATACTTCAAGTCCCGGCCTGTCCGGATCTATATCTGCAACATGCATCGCATCCCCGTGTCCCAAACCAGAGTTCCAAAGTCCGGTTCCGTCATCATCCACTGCCATAGCACCGTAAACGATTTCATCCTTTCCATCGCCATCAAGATCAGCAACACCAAGATTATGATTGCCTTGCCCGGTATATTCACTATTTTCACCTCCCATCACAGCATTAAACACCCATCGGTTTGTAAGTTGACCATTCCTGTAATCCCATGCAGCAAGTACAGTTCTCCCTTTTGTGCCATCTGAGCTTCTATAATAACCGCGGCACATAACAACACTCGGATGTACACCATCGAGATAAGCAACACAGGCAAGAAAACGATCTACCCTGTTTCCATAAGAATCACCCCAGGAGCTAACATCACCGCGTGGAGGTAGATAATCGGTGGTTACCAAAGCTTTACCGTTAAGTCCATCAAATATTGTAAAATATTCGGGACCTGAAAGTATGTAGCCACTTGAATTTCTATAATCTTTGCTGGAATCACCGATCACTGTACCTGTGCCATCGATAGTCCCATCGGCTGTTTTACAGGCAACCTCTGCCTTGCCGTCACCATCCAGATCATAAACCATAAATTGGGTATAATGTGCACCGGCCCTTATATTTCGCCCTAGATCAATACGCCAAAGTAGGGTACCATCCATTTTTAAACCATCGAGATATACATCACCCGTATACCCGCTTTGTGAGTTATCTTTTGAGTTGGATGGATCCCACTTCAGAACAAAATCATATTCTCCGTCACCATCCAGATCTCCTACACTGGCATCATTGGGACTATATGTGTAACTCACTCCATCTGGTGTCGTGCCTCCAGCCGGTCTTTGCAGTGGAATTGTTTTGTAATTTTGGTTCCAGGGTGAAACTTCCTTAGAAGCCTGTTGTTCAACACCATCTACTACGGATTTAATTGAATATGAGTCATTAATAGTGCCGCTGGAATCGATAAAATTTGTTGAGGTTGCTATCGGTTCTCCATTAATTTTTACAACACCGCGATAAACATTGAACTTGACACTATCGGGATCGGAGGCAAGCAAACGCCAACTGATATAGACACCGCTATCCGGTAAGGCAACAGCTACTGTACCACGTCCAATATTTTCAGGCTGGAATTCCTGACCCATTGCCATGTTAATAAAAATTAAAGAAATTGTAATTATTGATATAATACGTTGGATTAGTTTCATAGATTTAATCTCCCTACACCCCAGTTGTATAATATTATTTTAATTGCTAAAATGTTATAGCTGCTACCCTTAAAAATCCTAGCGTAAGATATGTAAAGTTCTATCGACCCTATAAATAAATGTTAGATTTTTCCTTTGCATAATAAATTTAATGAAAACATTTCTTAATGACCACATTATTTTTTGATATTCAACTATAATTAATTCTACATTCGGAAATTGAATTGTTTAATCATAGCTTGTTGTTTTTTCTTTTTAACAAATTCTTTAACTCCGAATTATGAATTATAATCTGATTGAATTTTTTGTAGTTCATCCCGATTTGTTGTCGCATAGGCGTCAACCTAATTCTTGAATTAATTGGTTATAATTTAATCTATCAC